>NZ_JAUBUY010000051.1:0-45951 GCF_036705565.1 Microcoleus sp. AT8-B5 | reverse complement strand
ATGCTTTCATTAGCTTTGATTACATAATGATATTTCATTATTATTGATTGTACCTCATAACAGCGAAAACCGCTGTAGCTTGAACTATCAAAGCTGGACGGCGTTTCGCAGTACGCAAATCCGAGCTGGGAAACAAAACCAAAACCACATCACCGCGACTATAAGGCATCGTAAGCATCCATCTCCGGTAGTTCCCAATCAGGAGCAAATCTACTCAACCGAACCCGTAAATCTGCTGCTTCTTCCTGGTTGATACCGCGAGATTGCAAGTTTACTAACCCTAATTTTGGCATAAAAGTAACAATAACTTGCGCTTCTTCTATGTCGGCAGGCATTTCCAATAACTCAATTTTGCCATTTCGGTATATCCCCTCTACTGACTGTAACATATTACTCCTCTGATAATTATCTATTTACATTTTAACTGCGATCGCCAAACCCATCAAGTCTCCGATCGGCTTGGTGGATATTAGCACTTCTCAAAGGCCGCGCCAACTAAAGACAAAGCCACAATCGGAGCTGTCACCGCTCTCAGAATTCTACTCCCCAAAGAAACAGCTTCAAAACCAAATTCGATCGCCCTTTCCACCTCACCCTCAGTCCATCCACCCTCCGGGCCCGTTGCTATTACTATCGATAATTCTCCCCCAGGGGGCGGGCACGGGGACACCGCCCCTACAAAATGGGGTTCTAATTCTTGCTCCCCCCTTACCAAGGGGGGCTGGGGGGGTTCTAAATTACCCAACAAACAATCCCACAAATGCCGATTTTCCCCGCGAGCAACACAAATAAATCGATATTTTTGACCGCAATTTTTCACAGCAAAATCAAACGAAATCGGCTCGAAAATAGTCGGCACAAGTTGACGTTCCGACTGTTCCGCCGCCTCCGCAGCAATTCTTCTCCACCGATCGACTTTTTGATCGCTTGGTTTGAGCAAAGTTCGATCGCTCGTTACGGGCACAATACTTGCCACACCCAACTCCGTCCCCTGTCTCACAACCTCGTCAAAGGCGTTTCCCTTGGGCAATGCAGCCATCAAAGTTACTGCCACGGGTAGCTCCCTGTCCACCGCAATCTCCTCTGCTATCGAGGCAAATAACCCGCTTTCCTGGGCTTCTAAGACTGCTAACCACCAGTGTCCCCGGCCGTCCATTGCAATAAATCGATCGCCCGGTTGCAAACGTAGCACTCGATTTAAATAATGCTGTTGTTCTCTAGTTAGGTCGATTTGGCGATCGCAAATTTGAGCTGCTGTAACTGCTAATCTTTGTAGTTGAGGCATTGAATTGGGATTGTTCGTTTTCTATTAGAGATTTTTTTTATTTAACCGCAGAGAACGCAGAGAACGCAGAGGAAGAGAGAATGAGAGGGGATAGGCAGGGGGAGTTTCAATTGTTCAAAAAACTATAAAGGCAAAGCATCTACAACCGGAATTATTTTACAAATTCAAGTTTTTTTCTGCAAATGCTCTGCCTTTATATTACTTTTGCCAGAAGTCTATTGAATACTATCGAAAATCGGCTTATCCTTCCTCCTTAATCTTCTTTAAATAAGTGGAAATCGCTTCTGTAGCTAGCTGCGTGATCGGCTTGCCCTGACGGGCTGCTTCTTCCTTGAGCTCGTTGTAGATTTCATCGCGGACGCTAATTCGACGGCGGACTTTGCCGCCGCCAGCAGTGGCAGTCTCGTTTTCATCGCCGTTACTAGACGTAACTTCTAATTCATTTATCTCAGTTGTCATCGAGTCAGCAGATTGGTAGTTGGTTACAAATTGACGGATAGATTCTAACCCGACGCGATCGCAAAAATTGCCAAAACTCTCGCTCAGTTGCCGTTTTTGCTTGAAATAAACAAAAATCGGCTCCAGAAAAGCTTCAAAATCCTTGACGTGCAGCTTTTCCTCAATGGGTTTTGCCAGCCGCGTTTGGTCGGGAGAACCGCCCAGCCAAATCTGGTAGGATTCCGGGGAACTCCCGACAAACCCCAATTCTGCCATATAAGGACGGGCGCATCCATTTGGGCAACCAGTCATCCGCACCACAAAATGCTCGTCTGCCAAGCCAACTTTGGTCAAAAGTGCCCGAATTCGCTCTAAAATGCTGGGAATCACGCGCTCAGACTCGGTAATCGCTAACCCGCAAGTCGGCATTGCTGGACACGCCATCCCATAGCGCACTAGGGGGTCGAGATCAGTTTCTCGCTGAATGCCGCATCGATGGAGTATTCCCTGAATTTCTTCTTTAACATCCGGCGAAACATCGTAAATCAGCACGTTTTGGTGTGGCGTCGCCAGTATCGGCAAGTTGTACTTCTGCACGATTTCCCGCAAAGCTGTTTTTAGCTGAAATGAACCTTCATCCTTGATCCGGCCATTATCCACGGAAATGCCGACAAACAGTTTGCCGTCTCCTTGTTCGTGCCAGCCCAAGAAATCCAAATACTTCCACTCTGGCAGCGGTTTAAAGGCTTCTAGCGGCTTGCCAAAATATTCGGCTACTTTTTCGCGGAACCACTGTACGCCTTTGTCGTTAATCAGGTATTTCAGCCGCGCGTGCCGTCTGTCTGTGCGATCGCCGTAATCTCTCTGGGTTGCTACAATTGCCTTGACCAAATCGTAAACATCGTCCTTGGCCACATAGCAAATCTCATCCGCAACCCGCGCAAAAGTCTCTTCTTTGTTGTGAGTACGGCCCAAACCGCCGCCAGCAAACACGTCAAAACCTTGCAACTCGCCAGCTTCATTGGTAATTACCACCAAGCTCAAATCCTGAGAGTACAAGTCAATTGAATTGTCTCCCGGCACGGTAACGGAACACTTGAACTTGCGCGGCATATAATGGCTGCCGTAAATCGGTTCTTCTTTGTCGTCGCTAAAGATTGTGCCGTTGCCGTTTTTCTGTCTCGCGGCCTTGACTGCGGGGTCTTCCTCGGCTGAAACAGCTTTTTCGCCGTCCAACCAAATTTCGTAATAAGCACCGGTTTGCGGTGTCAGCAAATCGGCTACATTGTTGGCGTATTGCAGCGCATACTGGTATTCTGGGCGATTTTTGTACGGTGCTGGCGGTGCCATGACGTTGCGGTTCAAGTCGCCGCAAGCTCCCAAGGTTGACCCCATATTTTTAATAATTGAGGAAAACACTACTTTAAGATTTTTTTTCAACACGCCGTGCAGTTGGAAACCTTGGCGCGTTGTAACGCGGATCGTGTGGTTGCCGTATTCTTCAGATAGCTTGTCTAGGGCTAGGTATAATTGCGGCGGAGTGAACCCGCCGGGATTGCGGGTGCGGAGCATGAACTGATAGTCTTTTTCTTGTCCTTTAACTCGATTGTCGCGGTTGTCTTGCTGGTACGAGCCGTGAAATTTGAGAATCTGAATCCCCTCTTCGGTGAAGTGGGTAGTTTCTTGTAACAGTTCAGTCGCAACGGGTTCTCGTAAATAGTTGCTGCGTTCTTTCAGACCTTCTGATTTAGAGGGTTTGCGCGCAACAGGGGTTGAAGTGGAAGATGTGATCATGGGAATGTATAGTGCCAGTTATAATTAGATACAGCCGATCGAATATTTCTTGACAATTTGACACTTGACAAATTTGCACTTGACAAATCTCCTCAGAAATGCTGTGTCGGATCTGTTGACAACTCGGTTAACAAGTAAGTTAACAAGTAAGTTAATAACGGTAATCCGCTAGGAATTCTGATGTTGTTCAATTGTAACACGATCGAGCCGGGGCTGAAAAATTGTAATTAAGAGTTTATACTTTCGATCGCTTAAGTTTACGAAACTTTAGAAATAATTAACCTCAACCTTTGAAACTATGTCACTGTATGACGAAGACACTTTTGTGGTGTTAGAAACAAACCAGCCAGAGCAGTTTTTGACGGCGGCGGAACTGTTAGAAAAGCTGAAAGCCGTCTTAACCGAGAAACACGAAGATTTGCCGCAGGAGGTGAATAAAATATCTGGCGTGGAAGATCAAGCCAAGTATTTGATTGATACTTATTGTGAATTAGATGTCGGGCCTGGAAAATTTTTGCAGTGGTATGCAGTGCGCTTGGAAAAGTAATTTTGGGAATTGGTTGTTAGTTATTGGTTATTGGTTATTGGTTATTAGAGCCAACAACTAAGAACTTAACAACTAACAACCAAAAACTACTGACAAGTAACAAGTAACAAATAACCAATAACCAATAACAACTAACTATTCTTCTAACTGTTGAACCGATGATACTTCAACTGCGGTAACATCGATCGTACCGGGCGGTGTCAAGCGACTAAAATGACCTTCCTCTATTTTCAGAGGTTCGCCACAGTTGGCACACTGAAGCTGAGTTTGATTTAAGGCTGTAAATTCGTATTGACAAACTGGACACTTGTCCTCAATTAAATTGCTTTTCAGCCACCACTGAAGCGCGAAAAATGCAACCACAGGCGTCAGCAACAAAAAAGCTACTAAAATCAACACTGATTTAACTATCCAACCCAAACCAATAGACACCAACAAATACGCGATGCCCAGCAGTATCAGCCAATTGCTAATACGGGGTAGCTTGAAAGATATTTTGGGGGTGCCTTGGTTCACGGTGGTCTCCTTGGGTGTCTTTGCAGGTAGGCATAACTCTATCCTACTCAGAAATTCAGGCGGTCGATCGAGTTAATTTTCCCATTGTACACCCAGAAACCGCTCTCTACGGCATAAGCTGATCTGAGTCAGAGGGTTGAAAAATTCCTAGTAAGGATTGACAAAGGGATTCAAAACTAAATCTTGCCAGGGTTTGTTCCCTCAACCAATGGCGATCGCACCTTTTATCCTCTCCTCGCAGCATTTCCACACAAGCAACCGCTACTGCTGCCGAATCTCGGTGAGGAACTCGCCACCCCAGTTTACCATCTTGCAGCGGATCTGCCGACCCGTCCGCGTCTCCCGCCAGCACGGGTACTCCGCAAGCCAGCGCTTCCAAATAAACTATACCGAACCCTTCCTGGGATGGCATTACATAAGCATCGGCTAACTGGTAATATGCTGGTAATTTTTCTGTCGCTACAAAACCCGCAAATATTACTCTTTCGCTAACTCCCAAATCATCAGCGAGTTTGGCTAATCTAGATCGATCGTCTCCCCGTCCAATAACTAAGTATTTCACATTGGGAAACGTTTTTGCTATTTGTGGCAAAGCTTGAATTGTGACATCGACGCCTTTGTAAATATCCGTCGATCGCAATCTGGCTACAGTCATCAATATTTTAGCACCAACCAAATTGTACTGCTCTAATAAATCCTGTGGCTTCCGCCCAGTGGTAAATATATTTTCATCTACCGTACAAGGCACTATTTGGAATTTTTCGTGATTTAAATTGTTAATTTCGCAAGTACGCGCGGCGAAGCTATCCCGTAGGGAATCGCGCGTGTACCTGCTAATAGTCCAAATACTGTCAGCTTGTCTCATTGCTGTTTGATATTTAGGCGGAAGCGGTTCCCAAACTTCCTTGCCATAAGTTAAAATTGTGTAGGGAATTCCCAGTGGCGGGCATAAAGTTTGAATTAGCGGTGCGAGTTTGATGTGACCGCAAAAAACCCGCTGCGGTCGTTTTTGCAGCAATCGAGTTAGTAATACTGTAGCAAAATTAAGACGACCAAACCAGAGATTCTCGGTTTTGAGATAATAAAATTTCAGATTTTTTGAGTTGTAAGGATTGTTGCAGTCTTCGGAATCTCGCAACAGCAAAACTTCAGCTTGCGGGGGCGAGTTTGTCCCTGCGGTTATTGACTGGTAAGCTTTGAGAATATCTTTAACGTAGGATTGAATGCCGCCTTCGCTGGCAAATATTTCTAGGAAACAGAATAGGTGATTTGTCGATCGCATTTTTCGATCCAATTAAAACTCCCGCCAGATTTCGATGATGCTGGGAATTCTTCGCGCACCATAGCCTATATATAGCCTGTTGTCGAAGTAGTGCGCGCGCGATCGACTAATTTTCGGATGCGGGCGCAGCATTGGATCGAGGGAAACCATCCCCGCGCGCCACATCCGGGTAGCAAACCCCTTCTGGGGTTTTCTTTTCGGTGCGACAACAAAAAACCCCTGCCATCGCTGGCTGGGGTAGAAAATTATCAGGGTGCATCTACTAATGTGCTCAGTATAGCATGATTTGTGGGGTGTCACCCCTGATGGGTGACACCAACGACGATTATTTAATGACAATAACTTATAATCAAGGCTGTAAATGATTAACAAAGCTTGTACTTTAGACCGTATTGTCCCTGTTAATCTAAGATAGGACAGGCGCAGGAATCCTCAGAAACCCCGTTGATTCCTAGATTTATCCTTGCCAAAGCCAATATTTTCCCAGAAACCGGGTTTCTGAGCGCAAGTCCGATAAAATTTAAGATTTAGAATAAATCTGTGCTAGACCTCAAATTAATCCGAGACAACCCGCAAGCCGTGCAAGAAAGCCTCAACCTGCGCGGAGGTAACTATGAAATCGAGCCGATTTTGCAATTAGACAAACAGCAGCGGGAGTTGGAAGGCAAGCGATCGCAACTACAAGCCCGCAGCAACGAAATTGCCAAACTCATCGGTCAAAAAAGAAAATCGGGTTTACCCCTCGAATCTCCCGAAATTCAGGAACTGCAGGCAGAAGGCAACGCCGTCGGCACCGAGTCGAACGAACTGCAAGCACAGGAAAAAGACATAAAAGCTCAAATAGAAGCTTTATTGCTGCCACTGCCAAACTTGCCTGGTTCCTCAACGCCGATCGGCAAAAATGAAGAGGAAAACGTCGAAATCCGGCGCTGGGGAGACGAATATATACCCCAAAATCCCGGTATTTTACCGCACTGGGAAATCGGCGAAAAATTAGGAATTATCAACTTTGAACGGGCGGTAAAAATTGCTCAGCCCCGCTTTGTGAGCTTAATGGGAGCTGGGGCAGCCCTGGAAAGATCGATTATTCAATTCATGCTCGATCGCCACACAAAAGCTGGTTATGTAGAAGTGATTCCCCCACTTTTAGTTAACACTGAATCTCTCACAGCTACGGGTCAATTACCCAAATTTGCTGAAGAAAGTTTCAAGTGCGACCAAGATGATTTGTGGTTAATTCCTACTTCCGAAGTTCCGGTTGTCAATTTGTACAGAGGTGAAATTTTGACAGCAGAACAGTTGCCAATTTATCACTGTTCTTACACTCCTTGTTTTCGCCGGGAAGCTGGCAGTTACGGCAAAGATACGCGGGGATTAATTCGATTGCACCAATTTAATAAAGTTGAATTGGTAAAACTCGTGCATCCGAGTACCTCCGAGGCAGAGCACGAAAAGTTAGTGCAGGATGCTGAGGGAGTTTTGCAGGCGCTGAAATTGCCTTATCGGGCGATCGCGCTATGTACCGGCGACTTAGGTTTCGCGGCCGCCAAAACCTACGATTTAGAGGTGTGGCTGCCATCTGCGGGCAAATACCGCGAGATTTCCAGTTGTTCCAACGTCGCAGATTTTCAGGCGCGGCGGGCAAATATTCGCTTTAAAGAAGCGGGTAAAAAAGGCACTCAATTCGTTCACGCGCTGAACGGTTCGGGTTTAGCTGTGGGCCGGACAATGGCGGCTATTTTGGAGAATTACCAGCAGCCCGACGGGACGGTAAAAGTGCCGGAAGCCTTACAACCCTATTTGGGACGGGAAGTTTTGTAGGCTGGTTTGTGGTGCTGTTAAATCCTCAACTTCTTCCCAATCTCCATTATATCTAATCGGCGCTTCATCAGAATTATATGAGTCCGGCCGTCTATGAGATTGTTGGTTTTAGGGAATTATTGTTGGTAACGAGCTCCCTTGTATGGTGCGTCGCTATGAGATTTTCAGGTTCCCAATTAGATGACTGATGGCGACGCACCCTAGGATGTCTCAGGCTCGACAATTCATTTGTGTATCCGTGTCAAAATCAGTAGGGTGCGTCGCTATGAGATTTTCAGGTTCCCAATTAGATGACTGATGGCGACGCACCCTAGGATGTCTCAGGCTCGACAATTCATCCGTGTATCCGTGTCAAAATCAGTGTTGTGCCTTCCTTCTTCCTTCTTCTTACAGTTTTAGCAACGCTTCCTTGATATCCAGCGCTAAAAATCTATCCAATGCTAGATACATCCAATAAACAGATAACTGACTATCGCTGCTAGTCTTCTGAAATCCCAAAGCCAGGGACTGTTTTTCGTACATGGGGTGGATCATCAGGGTGTACAAGTCGCAAAGATTGGGAAAATCTGTTTGCATTTCGCCTAAAACTTTTTGTGAGTCTTCGAGAAAAGCAATGCGGTATTCTGACAAATACTGCGGATCGATCATCCAACTGCGGACAAATACTGACTGGCAATTTTGATCTCCTGGTAACGCCATTTTGAAAGGATCGATATCGGAAATAGAGCTTAAATGAAGCCCTTTACTAGGAGCATTAAAAAAATTCACTTCCGATTCGCTAGCTGTGGGATAAAGTAAGTAAAAGCCGACTGGATTTAGATTATCTGAGCGGCGCAAAACTCGCATTCCCTTTGAGTATTGATGGGCAAAAAGCCGGAGTATTTTAGCAATTTTGTGGGGAACTGTGTTAGTGTTGCGGTTCATCCAGTTGTAATTGGTGGCTAATAAATTGGCAACGATAATTGCGTCGCACCGAGGGTTGAAATCATCTAATTGGAGTTGTACAGGCTTTTGAGGTTCGGCGGTTTCTAAAATTTCTGAAACTGACTGAATTTTAATTGCCGTAGCGTTACCATCAAAGTGTTTTGCGATTAATCCGAGTGCTGCTAATTTATCTAACATCATTCCGGCGGCGCGATCGCTCCCGCGATCGGAATCGCAGTAAAATAGTTCGGCGGCTTCCCGGTGAGTGCACTGCACTTCTGTTGCGGGTACTTCCAGTTTCGTCAGCGGTGGTTTGAGACGGGGCTGGCTTTCCTGAAGCTGTTTCACCGATAAGTAAACCCAAAGCCTGATAAAGCATTCAGCCCTAGTGCGGGTTACGCCTACTCGTTTCATCAACAGCGAAACAGCCGTGCGGCGTTGAGAAGGAGAATACCAAGTATCTAGTTTTGCAATATCCATTTCAGTCGGGAAGCTGCGAAGGAACTCTAGTTACATATTGGCTCAATTACATAAAACTTCACCCCACTTCAGGTTATTTGTTGCCGCTGTTGCTCAACTTGCCTGATTTCCGGCGACTCTACAAGATAGCTGCTTGCTCGTTGCAAGTTCACAAATCACAAAGCACAATCAATTTTAGATATTTTATGACCCGACTAAATTAGCAACTTTAGAGGTTTACGTCATGTACAGTGCTGATACCAATTTAATATGAAGCTGCATAGAATAAAGCTTCAAGAATGAAATTGTAATAAGATAGCGAACTGCGACAGTTCAGGTGTGATTTGTTGCAGAACAAGATTAAGTCGTTCCTGCAATAGGGTTCTTGGAGCCTCTATCGATATTTGGAACTGCAAAAAGAGATGAGGAATGTTTAAAAGTATGGTGCTACTTATAGCAATCTTTGCAGGAGTCGTAAATTTTTTACCCCACCCCAACCCTCCCCGAAATCGCGGGGAGGGAGTAAGAAATTCACAAATGATTTAGGATGGCTATAAGCTGTTGTGCATTTAAATTGTATATTTCGAGTCCCGATCGAACAATCGTCAAGTCCTCTCCCCCGATCCCCATCGGACCCTCTCCCTCTCTAATACCATAGGCAATCTAGATGCAACACAGCTTATGTAGGGTGCAACCTAAGCACCTTACGACTATTTAATGACTGCCAACAATCTAGATAAACCCGCCCCCACACAATGAATAATCTGCATCAACGCTGTCTGTGAACGCATCGAAAAAATGTACATTTGGATTGTTCGTCTTGGGAGGGCGGGTTTTTCAGATTATTCGTTTCCGACATAGATGGTTGGTAAAACCCGCCCCTACGCAATCTGAAATTATAGTTGATTTTTCAGGTATAAAATTAAGAGGAAAACTCAAGCTGCTGCTAGCTGTGCTTGTTCTGCTGCTTGGGGCAAAGTCTGATTTACCACAATCCACTTGCCTGTAATTGGGTCGCGGTAAGTAATAAAGGGATTAGATTTTAAAGGTTGACTGCAAGGTTTAGCGCCCATCTCTACACACTCCCTATAAATGGCATTGAATAACTACTACAACACCATACCTTTAATAATCGGCTATTTTGCCTAAAATCCGCGTGATTTATACCTCAACAATAGGTGATATTTAAGGTATGTTTTCGTGACAGAGAACACTTCCTCATGTGATTTAAAACTGCGTGGACAGTGAGCAGTATCACCAAAAACCTTCCGTAAAAAAATCTGCCTTGTGGTTTTTACCTTCTACCTTTAAGCAGACCACTGTTTTCAGTATACATCTGATATTATTAAGTAAGGTAAAGATGTTTATCAGAGATCCCCTCACAAACTTATGGTGCTATTTGGATTTGGCAAAAAGTCGAGCCTGCCCTCTCCCCAAGAGGCATTACCGGGACGGGCAGAGTCGATGTCGGTACCGGCAAGTCACTTTGTTAACGGCAATCCGCTCAAACCTCCCTTTCCAAACGGCATGGAGACTGCGTTGTTTGGCCTGGGCTGTTTTTGGGGAGCGGAACGCAAATTTTGGCAGCAAAATGGAGTTTTTTCGACGGCTGTTGGCTACGCGGCTGGGATTACTCCGAATCCTACTTACAATGAAGTTTGCAGCGGGATGACGGGACATAATGAAGTAGTTCTGGTTGTGTTCGATCCGAAAGTAATTAGTTACGAAACGCTGCTTAAAGTTTTTTGGGAAAGTCACAATCCTACTCAAGGAATGCGTCAGGGTAATGATTCTGGTACTCAGTACCGATCGGGCATTTACACGTATTCAGCTAGCCAAATGCAGTTAGCTGAAGCTTCGCGAGATGCTTACCAGCAGGCTTTGACGGCGGCCGGTTACGGCAAAATTACTACTGAAATTATTGATGCTCCTGAGTTTTATTACGCAGAAAGCTATCATCAGCAGTATCTTGCTAAAAACCCGAACGGTTATTGCGGTTTGGGCGGTACTAAGGTTTGTTTGCCTGCTATGTCTCAGGCTTAAAACTTTTACAAGGGGTATTTTGGGGCTGTTACAATAGTCCGGCAGTCGGGCAGGGGTTTAAACCCCTGCCTCAAAGCTTAAGTCGTCTGAAGACGACTGAAAGGTTATTGAGATGGCAAAAGGGATTAGTTGAAAGCAGGTAAAATAATGCTGGCGGGTGTGGTAATTATCAATTTAATGATATCTCTGGTCTGTTTTTATATCGCTGCGAAGGTGGGGAAAATCAGGCGGACGATCGCACGTTTGGAACTTCGGATCGCAGCAATCGAACGCTGTAGCAGCAATGTCCTCAGTATGTCGCCGGATTTCCTTGGTAAAAGGCAGCAAGGTACTCGCCAACTACGACGGCGTTATCAACAACTAGAATTGCAACTGCAACAGGTTCAGCAACTTTTGGGATTGCTGGGTTTGGGACGGATGCTTTGGTCCAGGCGCGATCGACGTTTGAGGTAAGCTATCCTAAAATTGCCGCCTGTGCTGACTCCCTAGGATTTTCAACAATATTTCTACCTTTGTAAAGGGCTGCGATCGGGCAAACGCCCCTAAAATTGGTGTATGGAGAGAAGTTATAAAAATGTCAACTAAACGTTCAGGATTATTTATTGGCGGTTTGCTTGTGGGTTCTGCGATCGGGGCCGTGACTGGCTTGCTGATGGCACCGCGACCGGGCAAGGAGACGCGGCAGATATTGAAAAAATCAGCCGATGCTTTGCCGGAGTTGGCGGAAGATTTATCGACTAGCGTGCAGTTGCAGGCCGATCGACTTTCTGAAACTGCCATCCGAAATTGGGACGAAACTTTGATTAGACTCAAAGAGGCGATCGCGGCCGGTTTGGAAGCGACTCAGCGGGAACGCCAAACCCTGTCGGAAGCTGAATCTGAAGTGAGTCCCTCCTCGCGCCCTCCCATCCGCTAAATGGCATGAAATTCTCAACCCCCAATCCCAGATTCAAGTGAGCGATCCTATATTTTGGCTAGGACTTTCAATTTTGCTAGTGGCAGTTAGCCTGACTGCTGTTTTAGTGACTTTAATACCTGCAGTGCAAGCGCTGGCCAGGGCGGCCCGCAGCGTGGAAAAGCTCGCTGACACGCTTTCTCGCGAATTTCCGCCGACTTTGGAGGCGATTCGCTTGACGGGGCTGGAAATTAGCGAGTTGACGGATGATGTCAGCGAGGGAGTACAAAGTGCGGGCGAGGTTGTCAAACAGGTCGATCGAAGTATTGGTAGCGCCAAAAAGCAGGCGCAAAATGTGCAGGTAACTACTCGCAGCGTGGTGACTGGGATTAAGGCTGCTTGGAAAACTTTAACTCGCAAGCCACCGATGTCTGGGACAAATCGCCGATCGACAGATAGATTGTCGCCGAGTCAAAGAAGTGCGCTTTCGCTGAGGGATTCGGGTTTGGAGGGCAGGCATTCTGGGGTTTACGGTGCCGGTGCTAGTAATGGGGAATCGCCCAGGTTGAGGAGTAGCGAGGGTTCGGGTTTGCCGGGGGATGCTGGAGAGTTTGAGGAAGTGCGATCGAACGATTCTTGATTGCACCCAATTCCCGATCATCCCTCCACAGCACACCCATCCCACCAGCAAGGATTCTTATCAATAAAATCCATCAAAGCATCATACTTAGGCGAACCCTTTTGTTCCACATATTCCAAAGCCCCCCAACTTCCCCACTTACTAAATCCACCAACGTCCACAAAGTGCATGAAAAGACTGCCTCCAGCTTGTTTCCAACTATTCAGTAATTGAGTGTACATATCATACATTTCAGGACGCCTATTTAATGCCATAAAAAACTCAGTCAGTTTTTCGTTGTTCTCAACTCCTTCAATACCTACAATATGTTGACCGCCCTCGTAAACAAATAACTTGAGACCTTTTTTTTGAGCCACATCTAAGAAATACTTAAAGTCATTCTCAACATCGGGCAAACTATCTTTGAACCCCGGCAGTAACCCGCCCTCTCTTAATTGCTTAAAAGCTTTGCCAAATCCGCCATCTGCGTCATTCAACCAAGACTCTACTGTGCTGACACTTTCTTTCCCGCCCAAGTTGCCGCTAAAATATCCAGCTATGGCTACGGCATCAATACCGTGTTGATAACAAGGTTTATTGCCTTCAGCCACCCAATAGGAACACTCTAAAGAATAAGTTTCTAAATCTCTCCAGGCTCTTTGAGTTCCTAACACGCAGACAACTCGATTCTTTTGATCCTCAAAAACACCTTTCCAGATATCGCACATTTGAGCAGTACGCATTCCGTACCATTGCATAAAAGCATCGCCTTTATCTCCCCACTTCGCTTTACCTTGTTCCAAAGCATAATGAGATTGTGGAAATAACCAATTCCAAACCTCATTAGAATACTCTACATAAACTTTCAGCTTTGGATCTAAACTATCTTTTACCATTTTAGCAAAGTTAGTCATATATTCATCCGTAGCCTGATGCGGCATATTAAACCAGGGTTCTGCTTGAACTTTATTAGCTAAATTCACCATGACTTCTATGGGAACACTGCCTCTGTAAGAATAGGATACACTCTCTGGTTTAGGTCGGTTTGACCATTGTTTTTGTTCAGAACCATTTGTCTCCATCCAGTCCATAAAACGCAAAACTCTAAATTTTTTAATCTTGTCTATAAACAGCGGATTAAATATTTCACCGCTTTGAATAAGCTGTTCATCTTGGGAGTGAACAACTTTAATATTGCGGATATAGTTCCCTGTTTTATTGGGATCGGTAGCAGTAATTGTAATCATTATGCCTCCGCCTTGTGTGGCATCGACATTAATGATATCCCTCCCAGGTTTCGACGCAGCCTCATCTTTTTTGGCATCAAACCTATATTCGATCGCACCTTCACCCTCATAAGTAACAATATATTGCCCTGAAGGATAGCGATTGGGGATTTCCCTAAGTAATAGGGTACTTACCCTAGTATATTTAGGAGCATCTTCGGGCGAGGGGAGAGACTTCACCCACCCATTTTCATCAAGGTTTAAAAGATTATACTCTTCTGTATCCCATTCACCTTGACAGTTTGGTTGTCCGCTGACGCATTGAGTTATCCATTGTCTAGAAGATTTGAAAGCATCTAAAAAGGGTAATTGTGTTGACGAGTCAGCAATACCGTGAAGCCCAACTCCTAAAGAAGAGCGAGAATTTGATGTATTTTGTACATCTGCCCGCACAGCTACTGTGTTATCTACTTGCCGTACTGCTGTGGGAGCAATATTAGTTGTTAAAGCCCAACATCCGGGAATAAAAATGACAAAAATTAATAAACCCAGCACAAAGCCCAGAGCTTTTTTGTTCGATCTGATACTTAATCGAGACATAAATTTGACTGATTTTATTGTTTTAGGTAAAATCGAAGCGGGTGAAGCTGTTTTAATTTTGATATTTTATCAAAAAGTTCCTTCTAAAACGATCGGCTATAAGATTATTAACATTTTTGCCTCTGTGTGGAGGGGCGATATCCCTTTCTGTCCCCAAGTGCGATCGCCCATCTAACCGTCTTTATCCAAGTGTTCGGTTTTTGCAGTTTCTGAAGTTGAGGGGAATTCTAGTCGAATGTTAATATCAATTGATACTGTATTTTTCTCAATCACACCTATACCAACTATTTTTACTAATGCTTCTGTAGGTACAGAATTATTTATTTTAAATTCAGGAGAAGACAGAGTTTTATATCCGGCTTCCTGTAGCCGATCGCAAATATTGCGCCAATTTCCTACAGGTTCGTTAGGTACATCGGCGAGTTTTTTAACATATTGGTATAAAGTTTTACATAAATAAACCTCTGCACTTTTGGAACTCTGAAACAGTTGGCGGGCGATTTCGGCGGGGCTGCAACCGGAAAGCAATCCTCGGAGGTAAAGTTTTTCTGTTTCTGTTAGTCCCCTGCGCGATCGGGGAGAGATTTGCCGTTTAGCTTCTGCAAAAGCTTGGTACAGCCTTTCTAAGTCCCAGTGTTTCGCGGCTTCGGCAAATAAATCTTCCTTTGGTACCATTGTCGGGTGTGGTGAGATGTGGCTAACGATAGCATAACGGAAATTGCTAGCGTTTGTTAGTTGCTTGCTATCGATAGCTAGTGTAGTATTATACTAATACTAAAGATATAAGTGTAAATACTTAGCTAAGCGGGGAGGCGCGATCGTGATATTTCAAATTTTACCTGTTTAGTTAACTTTCATTAGTCAAAAAGTTAGTTTTTGTTCCTTAAACTGAGGTATTCCAATGGCTAAAGGTGATGAAATAGCGAAAGCGGCAGGTTCCGCTGCTGCGGGTGGTGCTGTGGGTGCTGGTGTGGTAGCTGCTACAGGTTTGACGGCAGTTGGTGCCGTTGGCGGAGGTGCTGGTATTGGTGCTGCTGCTGGCCCCGTTGGTATAGCCGTAGGTGCATTAGCAGGTTTGGCATTTTACGGGATTAGCAAGGCTCTTTCTGACGACTAAATATTGACTCGCGCCAGGGACTTAAATCCCAGGCTAATAACTCAAGTCGGTTGTTGATATTTAGCGCTTGTTGCACGAGTCCGCCGGGGGTTAAAAACCCCCGTCTGATAGCGAAAGTCCTCTAAAGAGGACTAAATACCTAATGTACAAAATTTTCAGTCCTCTTCAGAGGACTTTCGCTGTTAGCCAGGGGTTTAAACCCCTGGCGGATAGGTGGGTAAGCGCTAAATATCTTTCAATTTGAACCGCGAATTTCTAGCTCTAACTTAGCCCGTCCCTCAACTAAAAAGTGTTAACTTATGTCTTCTCAAGAATTTCAAGCAGCATACACCAGCATTGACAGTACAGGCACTTTCCTCTTACAATATCTCAAAGAATTTCGAGACGGACTCCGCATTCAGGGAGATGAAAGTCAAGGGCTACAAAGCATTGAAGATGAAATTAACAAAGCTTTAAAGGCTTTGCAAGATCAGAAATATCAAGTAGCCGTCATAGCAGCAATGAAAGCTGGCAAAAGCACCTTCTTAAATTCTATCATCGGTGCTGATGTGCTGGCGAGTGAAACGGCCGCCTGTACTATCTGCCGTACAGATGTCCGACACATTAAACCAGGCGAAACTCCTAAACTTTTAGAGTATCGGGAAGGAGAAAGAAAACCAGTCATTCTTGTTAAGGGTGACGCTGGCGAAATTCAGCAAAAATTCCTGCAGCGTACCCGTGAAATCAGAGAACAAGGCAATCCCGATAACACTACACGCTTTGAGATAGAGCATCCGATTGAAGCAATTAGCCAATTATCTTCTCTCACAGGCTTTACCTTAGTTGATACTCCCGGCCCTAATGAGTGGGAGTCTGCAAACTTCAACATAAATGCACTGAAGCAGACAGCACTAGAAGCACTGCGAACCTGCAATGCCATTCTGTTTATTTTAAACTACGCTTCCTACAAAGATAATGCAGTTGCTGATTTGTTTAAGGATGTTGTTGAAAATCGTAAGGATTTTATAGCTGAGAACACGGGAAAAATTTACTTTATTTTGAATAAAGTTGACCAAAAAACAGAGAGAGACAAAGAAATTGCTGATGTCATTAAAGATTTAGAGCGAGAGTTAGTTGGCTTTGGCTTTTGCAATCCAGTTATTTACCCTGCTAGTTCTCGACAAGGACTTTTAGCGAAGCTGATTCAGCAAGGAAAGGCCACTGAAAGCGAAACCAAAGACTTTAAAAAATTCTTTAGTGCTAGGTATGCCACGGAAGATGAGGAAGGAAACCAGATTATTCCTGCACCTCGTAAAATTGCACCGCAAGCACTAGCAGATAGCGGTATCCTGAACATTCAAGAAACAGTCATTCAAAGGATTACGCAAAATTCTGGCTGGAATTTATTGAGTGAGGTGGTGGCAGAAATCGATAAAGCTGCTAAGGCGATTGAGGATACTCTTAATACAGAAATTAAAGGTTGGGAAATGGGGATTGAAGCCCTCAAACAAAAAGTAGAAGAGTACAGGAAACGCTCAGAAAATGCGAGGAGCCGAGTTGAATTAGTAAAAACAGCCGTGGAGCTACAAAAGCAAACACTAATTCAAGGATTTAGTGAAGGCATTAATAGATTTGCCGATGGAGCTAAAGAGAAGATAGCTAGTGAGATAGATAAGATTGCCGAGTCACGTTCCGCTAACTCTCCAAAGCCAAAAAAAAATAAATTTCTTCCCCAACAACAGCCAAAAGTTGAAAAAAAGGCTTTGGGAATAGTGGGAGAATTTGGAGAAGCACTATTAGGGTTGATCCCTGTTTTTGGTCAGGGATTAGGCAAAGCATTCAAATTGAGCACATCTCTATGGGATAAACTGAGTGAAACTGTTCCTGACACTTTCAATGGTTCTGTCTCTGAACAAGATGATAAGCCTGAAAAGTTCGAGCCATACATTATCCGTTGTCAGACTCAGACTGAAGCTCAAAAAATCCTAAAAACTATTAATGATGTTTGTGCGCCAAGTATTGAAAGTTGGTGGATAGATACTCAAGATCAGCTAGTTCGAGAGGGTACTAGCATCCGAGAGCAGTTAGCCGAGAAGATTCAAGAAGATATTCAAAAAATATCTGATGAGTTGTCTAATTATTTGGGCGATGCTTTACAGGTTAGACTGAATATTAACCCGATTCAGTTTCCGAGTTTTGATTTTTCAGGCATCGATGCAGGGATTCAACGTCAAGTAGAAGTATTTACCAGGACTGAAAAGATAACTGAGGTTCAAAAGAAAAGCAGGACAAAAAAATCAAATAGTTTATGTAAGGGCGATAAAACTTACACGGTAGACGTTCCTATTGAAAAAACAATAGAAGTTCAAGACCAACGTACTATTTATCAAGTTGACTTGCGCCAAACTGTAGAACAAATCAAGCAAAAAATTGATGACAATGTATCAGGAAGCCAGTTGATCCTAGAGCGGGTGATTGAGCAACAAGTTTCTACTGATTTTAAAAGTGCTGAACGGCAAATCAATGATTATATCAACAGGTTTCAAAATGATTTCGATCGCGTTTTGAAGGAACGGGAAACGAAAGAAGCAGAAGCGCCGGAAATTCTAGCTCGTCTTGAGTATCAAAAAGCCAAGCTTATTGAGTACCTCAGCCAATTAAGTTCGATTCGGGAATCTCTCAATAGTTGGAAGCCAGTTAAGTAAAGTTAGAGAAAGTACGATCGCCCTTTTTTCCCAAAGTGCGATCGCCCTTTTCCTCCAAATAACCAAAAGGGCGATCGCCATTATTGTCCGAAAGTGCGATCGCTCTTTCATCAATCAATAAAAACTTCTGAGTTGGAACTACAACTCTAAACGTGATAAGCAGTAATAGCAACTATTCCATCAGCACTGTAAATGGCTTCGATGCGTCTAAAAGTAGAATGAGTCCACCATACTTTCAGGCGATTTCCTTGAGCCGGAGCCGTACCAATTTTACCATACCCTGCTGTCAATAGAAGTAACTCAAATTCTGTAGAAGGCAAAGTTTTGGCAGTAATTTGAATGATGCCGTCAAGCTTATGCTTATCAAGGGTCATAGCTACCTTGGTAAGTGCTATAGATACGGTAGCCAGGGAATACTAAAGCAATGCCAATGGGACTGTGAATAGTCCCCGGATAGCTTTCTTCGGGCTCGCTACCCCCAATCCTAATTTTGATAGCACCCAGCCAAATGTATAGCCCTGGAATTAAAGTATCTAAACTGTAGGCGATCGCCCGCATTTGAAGATCCGGGGGATTAATCGGTTTTAAATACTGTGGCTTTTCAGGTTGAGAAATGGACATGGCACTGATTCCTGTGCGGTATGGTGGAGAAGCGGTCTTGTTGAGAACATTTTAATATAACCTAAGTTTCAATTGCAAATTGTCAAGCTTAATTAATCTTATTTTACTTTAACTTGCGTAAGTCAGTTTGTCGGCATTTATGAAGACTACTCAAAGCTCGATCGCCCTTATTGTCCGAAAGTGCGATATACCTTATTTTCCCAAATAACCCAAAGTGCGATCGCCTTTCCCATGTCAAATCCCAAAGTGCGATCGCCCTTTTTTTATTCACTCGCGCACATATTCAACTTGTTAACATGATAACATATAAGCAGAACAGGTGTACGATCGTGAGAATATAAAAATTGGAGGAAGCCTAAATGGGAAAAAGTACGGAAGTGCCAGCCAAGCGACACGACCCAAATTACATACAGCTATCGGGAGATGTCCGAAAAGAACTAGGACTTCAGTTTAAAGCTGCGTGTACTCTGAAGCAGCTAAATATAGGAGAAGGGTTGGAAGAGGCGATCGAGATGTGGTTTCAGGCTCAGCAAGTCCCCTCATCCAGCAAGAGCAGCAAAAAGGGGGACAAGTGAGAGATCCAGAACGGGAAAAAGAAGAGCTTGGCAATCCCATCAACGAACCCGTACAAGCGTATAACCTAAAAGAAGCGAAAAAGAAATGCCAACAGCTAGCAACTGAATATGAACGGTCTCTTGCAGATGTTCGCCCTGAAGGCAAAGCCTGGTTTCGCTGCTACTTTCAGTGAGGGAAAATACATGAAAATTCGAGAATCAGTTGGTCAAAGTGTCTGGAACCATTCTGAGGGTTGGTGCTGCGAGCCTCTTGACCCCATACCGCCCGGTCATATTGCCCTGGCCGTTGAAGCGATCGATCTTAATCTTGTAGACTGGGATATCGAAGAAATTGGCGAAAAAGCAGGTTTTGATATTCAGTACAAATACACGGGAGTCAATGACCCGAAAGATTCATCTTTAGCTTGCGTAAGTCAGTTTGTGGGCATCTATGAAGACTTCTCAAAGCTCGATCGCGATTTGGAAATTTTGATTGCAGCCGGCATCCCGCGTCATTTATTTAAAATACTGACTGACAACGATGACATCGATTTGAAGCCTGTAACGCAATACCTCAAAGCTGTCTCATAATGCTTTGAGTGTAGCGCAATTGTTTCTTTTTCCGAAAGTACGATCGCCCTTATTGTCCGAAAGTGCGATCGCCTTTCCCATGTCAAATCCCAAAGGGCTATCGCCATTCCTTAAGTTAAAATATAACTTGTCAGATTAGATAATATAACTTCTCAGATTCAGAAAGGACAAGTTATGCCTGTAAACTGGAGAGAACATATCGTTAGTACCCCCGATGTACTGCGAGGTAAACCAAGAATCAAAGGGACTAGAATTCCCGTTGGCCTGATTTTAGGATATTTAGCATCAAATAACACTGTAGAACAAATCATCGACGAGTTTCCAGATATCACCAAAGAACAGATAGCTGCTTGTCTTGATTATGCTCGCGATTTGTCGGATTTTGAAACAGTTGCCTAATGAGTTTAAGATTGTTCATCGATCAATGCGTTCCTAAGTCTATTATTCAAATACTTCGTGATACCGGACATGAAGTTTTTGTATTGGGAGATTACATCTCAATAGAATCTCCAGATACTATTGTCATTGCCAAAGCTCAGGAATTCAATGCCATACTTGTTTCTCTGAATGGAGACTTCTCAGATATTGTGACTTATCCGCCAAGTTCATATCAAGGAATCATTTCTATTCAACTGAGAAATCACCCTGAAATTATTCCTCAGTTGATGGCAAGGCTAACAGAATACTTATCATTGCACGATAGTGAGGAGCATTATCGAGGTAAATTACTACTGGTAGAAGTTTACAGAATTCGCATTCGAGAGTAAAAATTGATAGCGAGATCCCTTTTCCCCCAAATAAC
This sequence comes from Microcoleus sp. AT8-B5, assembly GCF_036705565.1. Classification (NCBI taxonomy): domain Bacteria; kingdom Bacillati; phylum Cyanobacteriota; class Cyanophyceae; order Oscillatoriales; family Microcoleaceae; genus Microcoleus; species Microcoleus sp. AT8-B5. Next base: position 25,133 of record NZ_JAUBUY010000051.1, on the reverse strand, counting down.
CAAAAGTGCGATCGCCCTTATTGTCCGAAAGTGCGATCGCCCTATAATTTCAGCATGGCAACCACTGTCAAATTCAACAGAGCGATCGGTATAATTAAAAAAACAACATCAAATACAGTCAATTAATGCCATGATTGCTAATTTGCCCATCAAGCTGCCTCACTTACCCAACAGCTTGCCCAGCGAAGGTTCTGTCCGCATTGAGTTAGTCAACGGACTCTTAATATTTAGCGCTTCTATTCAAACCCAGGAACGAATTCAAACTTTAACAGCTCAACAACAAGCATCAAATCTCACTCCCGAAGAACAAACAGAATTGGATGGATATCGAGAATTCATTAGCTATCTAAATTTGGTAAATGAAACCATGAAAAATACTTTTCTATATCCTTTGCGAGGCACTGTCATTGGCTATAATGAGCCGTTTGAACCTGCGGTTTCCTTGGAAGATTGGGAAGTGTTACAATGATTGTACTAGATACTCATATATGGGTTTGGTGGGTTGACGATAACACACGACTAACTCAGAAACATCGGGACAGGATACAACAATATCAATCTCAAGGTTTAGGAATCAGCATCATTTCTTGTTGGGAGGTTGCTAAATTAGTAGAAATGGGAAGACTTACTTTGTCCGTTATAGTTGATGAGTGGTTAAAACAAGCTTTGGCTTATCCCGGAGTGCAGCTACTCGAACTCACCATTCCCATCATTGTCGAGTCAACTAAACTCACAGGTTTTCACCGCGATCCAGCAGATCAAATCATTGTGGCAACTGCGAGGATTTGCGGGTGTCCCTTACTAACTGCTGATGCAAAAATTCTGGCATATCCTGATGTACAGACTCTTCAGTGACAGGTAAAAAATGCCTTAAGACGAATCTTTAGCTTGCGTAAGTCAGTTTGTCGGCATCTACGAAGACTCGTCAAAGCTCGATCGCCCTCTCGAAGCTTTGATTGCGGCCGACATCCCTTGTCATCTATTTAATAGGACTTACCCATGAGGCCCAGAAACCGGGTTTTTTATCAAAATACTTCGTTGTAGCCTGCAAATTCGGTAAAAAACCCGGTTTCTTTAGTCGGAGTGCATCAGTCTTGTCGGATAATGTTTTGAGTGTAGCGCAATTGTTCTTTTTCCCAAAGGGCGATCGCCCTTACATCCCCAATTGTCAAAAAGTGCATGAAGCGCAGCTATCCCGTAGGGAATCGCCCCTACATGAATTATTCAAACTAACTCCGACACACTCAGCCGCCATTCTACGGATTCATACTCATCTAGCTCATTAAATTTTTTATCTCTTTTTTTTTGCCCTCAAACTAATTGATGAGTTGAAGACCATGCAGTGAATATATATAGGGCTTTTTGCTGCTCATTTCGGTCATAAGATAGTTTCATTGTTTTGCCATCAATGAAGGGCGATCGCGTTTAGTTCTAATTCCCCGATTATCGCATTTACCCAACTCAAAAAATATTCTTGAAACTGCTGCGGTTCACTTCGGGCAAATAAGGAGACTAAACCTGTCATTCGATTTTAGATTTTAGATTTTAGATTTTGGATTGACTTGCGCGAGATCAATTCGGGGGCTTGAGGATTTTAGATTTTAGATTTTGGATTGATTCCACGGATAAATCACGTGGCGGGTACCATCAAGAAATTCTTGGTCATGAGATGGTATACCGGTAATTATAGAAAGCTTTTGAACCATTCATATTTGGCGTTACCATAGGCTGTTCTTGCCACCCATCCGTCGGCACCGCGTCTGGATAGCTAGAATCGCGATCGATCTAATATCTTTGAGGAAATCTTCTTTACTTTTTTCTATTCTTAGGTCGTTCAATGTGGAAAAACTAAAAAAAAATGGTATTTAAAATATACACTTTTGGCAATGAATTTATTTGTTTGTTTGTTTTTGTTGCCAAGTTACAGCTTTACTAAAACCTCTTGCCCTCGATCACAATCTTGAACTACAATAAAGTACATAAAAAATTAGTCGGATATAACTGTAGCATATTTTGGGTTAAAGTTAAGATGCGTTTACCCCCAATCTAAAATTTTAAATCTAAAATCGTATGACTGATTATAAAGGCGATCGACAAACCAGCAACTTAGCAGCTATTAACCAACAAATCACTTGGCTTCAGCAACAGCCAGACGGCTTCCTATTTCAACAAAACTCCGGCGACAACTGCATCGCCGTAAAAAAAATAAACTCAGTGCTACTACTGCTCTTAGCAGACAGAGAAACCTTAATCACAAATGTAGCTCAATCTATCCTAGACCTCAACAATCCACTAAATTTAATTTTTCCCTATTCCCGATCCGTGCTGCTAGCATTAGTCTGGAAAACTAACCCAAAAAAAATCTATGTAATCGGATTTGGTGGCGGCACCCTCCCCAGAATTTTCCACCACTATTTCCCTAACGCGATAGTCGAATGTACAGATATTGACCAAAAAATAGTCGAAGTAGCTCAAAAATTTTTTGGCATTCAATTCGACGACAGACTCAAAGTAGTCATTCAAGACGGACGCGAATATCTAGCCCAACAAGATTCCATAGTAAAAAACGATATAATTATCGTGGATGCTGGTTTTGGCAGCGGCTATATGCCCTATAAATTGGTGACACAAGAATTTTACCAACTGTGCAAAACTCGCTTGTCAAGCGCAGGTGTTCTAGTTGTCCACCTGTTCCACAAACAAGAGTTTAATGCGGCAGCGGTGAAAACGATTCAAACTGTGTTCGCACAAGTTTATATATGCAATTTAGAAACCGGCAACAGCGTTGTCATTGCGACTAATGCTCCCGATTTAGCTAAAAATGAAATTTTCTTGAAAGCCGAACTTATTCAAGATTTCCACAATTTAGGATTTTCCTTAATAGAAATGTCGCTCCAGCTAAAAAAAGTAGCCCAATTTCCGGAATGGGTGAAAATTTGGGAAACGCTGCCAATTTTTACAGATGCTGAAATACCCGCCGGATATTTGGACTGATAAATATACACAATTAGGGCTGTTAAGGGAATCCACAAAAAACTCTAATTGTAGGGTGCTTATGGGGGCACGATCGGGCTGTAGAGTGTTTAGGGGCGCACCATCGCTATGCCTTTAGCAAATCCCAATCACTCAACAGTTGATACTACGAAACTTCGCTCTAAAAAATACTTGACAGTGAAAATCTGGCGGTGTATTATAGAAGTAGTGCAAAAAATGAAAAACATGAGACTAAAAAGTTGGGAGTCTCCTCGCAGCGAGGGTAGAAACTCCAAAGGTAAAGGCGGCTCAGCCAGGGCTCGGCAACTCAAAAAGCAACAGCAAACTCTGCGAAAACAGTTAAAAGCTCAACACGATCGACAAAATCACCCACAAAACCACCAACAAAACCATCAAGGGAAGGAAACCCATAATTCCTTCCCTTTTTTTGTATCTTTCCGCTGCTCAATCCCGCTGAATGTTCGGACAAATCGTGCTAGTAATGCTCGCCTGCGAGGGTTGCTCTTGCCAGCACTTGAGAATGCCTTGCAACTCCCTCTTCAAAGTTTCTAAGGCTGCAATTTGCACGGAAATTTCCTCTACTTTAGCCGTTAGATGCTGCTTCGCTTCAGAACAAGGCAACTCTCCCCGATCGCGAACCTCTAAAATATCCTTAATTTCCTGAAGGCTCAAACCCAGAGTCTGAGATCGTTTAATAAACGCCAACCTGTTGAATACGGTTTCGCCAAACAAGCGATAGCCCGCGGGCGATCGCTCCACCGCAGGAGACAGCAAGCCCATCTCCTCATAGTAACGAACAGTTTTGACCGACAAACCGCTACAGGCAGCTACAGAGCCAATTTTGTACAGTTTCTCGGCAACAGAAATATTCATAAACCAAGCATCCAAGATCGAAAGACTTTCTTGCCCTATCTTTTGGTGCCTCAGATCCAGGGAGTCGATCGGCACATCGCCCAGTCAGCATTGCCCAGTAATCTTAATAAGGAGGATTTTTTTTAGACACATTAAGCACCGGTAACTGAGGTCTAGAAGACTGAGGAGGAAGATAGTATTCGGGAGCAGGTGCGGTTTGTTCGGCTGCAGAGCGGTAAAATTGCCACCAGCGGAGAGCCATCGCCACCCCAGCGGTGCCAAGCCCAAAAGCCAATAAAGAGCCACTCGCACCCATGCTGCCGATGGCTGCATCGACAACGCCCACTGTCACAACAAAGCTGGTAATTGGCTCTTTACGGTAAGCTGACCTCAAAAGTCGCGTCCATGAAGCATTCATTTGGTTTTACTCTGTTCTATATTTATTTACAAGCTGCTATACAAAACTTGGCTAAACTTATCTCAGTTTCACCATTCAACTAGAAGTATTTTCTAGAGGGTCTGATTCCTGCTTCTGCCAAGGGAGTCGGCTCCTACTTGTCCACAGGCGTAAATTCGGGTGTAGCCCACCCTATTTTTTTAGTCAGTACAACTATTCTTTTTGAAGCTTTTAGCCATTGTTGAACCATTATTTTCAACCCATTTAACGAATCGTGGTATCCCGTTCGACCTTGTTATAGGCTGGTCAGTCTTAAATCGACCGTGGTTTACAAACCAGAAAATTTTTGCCTTGGTTTTCGGCATTATCCTGAGAATGTTACATAAAACGGAGCGCCTGTCAATATGGTCGCCATAATTCGCTTGATGGCAAGTTTAATAAAGCATTAAGCGATTAGAGCCATCTCTAAAACTTAGAGTTGGCGGAACGATCGGGATTTCTAGCTCAAAGACTAGCTTCACCTAAATTAATCTTCTCGCCTGTGGGGAATTGTACGGGAGCGAGGCAAAATTGCCAAGCTTGTCAAATCAAAATTCCACCCCATATATACCTCCAAAAGCCAGCTATTGCATTCGGGAACAGAACTCTCTCGGCAGAGAAGTCGCTGGGCTTCTTTCTAATTAATATTTTAATCAATTCCCGAATTTGTCGCGGTCAGCAGAAGCCACACCCGCTGCCGTTCGAGTCAAGACAAAGTGTAAGGCTGACCGCGCCGTTGCTAAAATTAGTTGAGACCTAACCAGGACAGCAAGCCCTGGCCTGTGACATACTCGATAATTAAAGTTAGAGAAAAACCGATCATCGCGGCTCGACCGTTAAGGCGTTCCGCGTAGCTGTTGAAGCCAAACTTTGGCTGTTCCAGTTTGGGAGTGACGGTGGGTTGGAGTTGTGTCATTGCTTTGGGTACCTGGCGATCGACGCTATTCAAATGTGAAATCCAATGTTAGTTACAAATCTTAAACATTGCTACTTCTATTATAAAGAGGGTTAACCGCCGTCAACCGTCCCCGAAGAGAAAAAACTGCTGCCAACTAATGCCAATTAATTATACCCGCTCAAAATATGACTAATCAGTTAGATAACGATAAGCTTCCTGTCGCCGTACAGCGAGTAGCCTTTGCCCTTCGTACAACAGGCTGGGTTTGCTTCTGGGTACAGTTAGTGCTAGCGGTTGTAGCGGGGATCATTTTGCTCTTTGCCATCCCCTTCGCCCTCCCCAGCACTACCGTCGCTGGGCGTTCAACCAGTGCCGGCACCGGCGGGGGCGTTTTTTTTGCCATTTGCGGGCTAGCCGTACTCGCTTACAGCGTATATCGCTCTTTCCGCTTCACCCGTTTGTCGAGACAACTGCGATCGCCCGGTAACGCAGCGCGCCCCAAAAAAGCAGACACCATCAAAGAGGTGCGGCTGGCACTGATGAGCAACTTGTCAGGAATGATCCTGACGCTGATCGGCGCAGAAGCCATCAGCGGCACGCTTTTAGCGAAATCTCTAGCTCAGCCGCAAGCCTTGTTCGGTGCCGCCGTTGATGTGGGTCGATTTATTCAGCCTCTAGATATATTTGTGGTACTCGCCAATACTCACGCCACTGTTGCCCATTTTGTCGGGATTTTCGGGGCTCTTTGGTTGCTCGATCGCATCCACAAACAATAGTTATTGGGGAGGGGCAACCGATGCCCGATGCCCAATGCCCGATGCCCGATGCCCGATGCCCGATGCCCCACTCTCCCACTCTCCCCCAACCGACATCCGGAATCACTGCCAACCTGTCGAAGAACGTACTCAGATACCTTCTACCAAGACAACATGAATATCATGGCACTGAAACCCGAGGCTTATTTTGGGGTGACAGATCACCCAACTATTGAAATTTCTCAAGAAAGTTTTCGTTCTGTTCTAGGTCAAATAGAAGCTGAACTCCTCTGTAGCGACACCTATAGCCACGCTCTAGCTAGCCTGCAAACAATGTTGGGCGAAGCAGCCTCCGCTGCCGAAATTTTAATTAGAGCAGTTAGCAGAGAAGCCGTCAAGCTCGCATTCGATCGATTTCCCAAACAGAACAAAATTGAAGCGCAAGTAGCCCAAGAGAGTGTTACTGCTGTAAGTCCCGCTATTGAGACGGTGACAGAAATTCAAGAATTGGAGCCACCAGTAACTGCTCCTGTCTTCTATTGGCGCAGCGCTACGGTGGAAGCGCCCCCCCAAACCGAGTCCGACACAGAAGAAAATTCCGATCGAGAAACTAACACTTCTGAAGACAGCAAACAAGCGCCCCAAGACGAAATTAAAGTCGAGTCGGCTCTACCTGCAACTGTCACCGTCCCCGGAAAATTCTTCCCAGGGTTCGGTTTTCCCAAAAAGCCGAAAAAACTCACCAAGGAAGAAGAAGCAGCTTTAGCCGTTCAACAGCGAGAAGAGTGCCTGCGGGAGTTGGGTAAAGAATTGCGTAAGGGACGGCAAATTCGCTCCCTATCCCTGCTCCAACTCCACAGTCAAACTCTCGTGCCGCTGCACCACATCGAATCGATCGAAAATGGGGAAATCGACAAACTGCCCCAAGACATTTACGTTAGAGGTTTTATCCGCAGACTTGGCGACGCCTTGGGACTAGACGGTAGCGCTATGGCGAATGCTTTGCCCAAACCCGCTCCGACTCCAATTCCCAGTATGTATGTGTCTGTTTCCGATTCCGACTCAGGCGAAGGCTTTCAAATGCGTCCGGTGCATTTGTACATCGGCTACACCGCTTTGATGGCTGGGGCTGTAGGGGGTTTGGGTTGGCTGTCGCAGCAACCCGTGGTGCCAGGAGCACAGGCAGTACCTCAACCGCAGGTGACACCGCCAGCCTCAGTTGCACCGGCTCAGAAGACCCCAGAAAAAGCACCTCAACCGGGCTTGAAGAAGTCTAAGACCGGGGGAATGATTATGGGCGCTGACATGGCGCCGCCGGAGGTGATTTTTGGTTAGTGTGTGTCGGGCGAGCGATCGTCCGACAACTCTCTTGGCGCAGGTGAACTCGGAAACCCGGTTTCCGAGTTCACCTGCATAGGGATATTTGTTTGAAGAAATAAGTCCCGCAAAGCAAATACGGTTGAGATTGTAGTTCAATCCCCGCTTTTCATCTATCTGTAGACTCAATTCTAAAATCTAAAATCTAAAATCTAAAATCTAAAATCGCCAGCCCGTGTACCCAAAGTGATTTTTCAACTACATCAGGAAACCCGATATGTGCGATAAACTATCTATTTGACCACTCCTCAAAGAGGTTTCTGATAAGATGAGTTCCCCAGCTACCGCTGCTTTCTCCGATCTCGATCCGCTATCGACTCACTCGCCAACAGTCACGAGTTCGGTGGCACCAGACACTGCTTTGGTAACGGCGGCTCAACTGCCACAAGCATCTTGGACAATAGAAGATAGTGAGAAACTCTACCGAATTCAAGGTTGGGGCGAACCGTATTTTTCGATCAATGCAGCCGGTCACGTTACAGTGTCTCCCAAGGGCGATCGCGGCGGTTCCCTGGACTTGTGCGAACTGGTAGAATCCCTAAAACAGCGAAATTTGGCTTTGCCCCTGCTGATTCGATTTTCTGATATTTTGGAAGACCGGATCGAGCGCTTAAATTCGTGTTTTGCCAGAGCGATCGCTCGGTACAACTACAAAAATGTCTATCGCGGTGTCTTTCCAGTTAAATGCAACCAGCACCGACAATTAATTGAAGATTTGGTGCGTTTCGGTCAACCCCATCACTTCGGGCTCGAAGCCGGATCTAAACCGGAATTAATGATAGCTTTGGCGACCTTAAAAAACCCAGGCGCTTTATTAATTTGTAACGGTTACAAAGACCGCGAATACATCGAAACTGCTATTTTGGCGCAGCGACTAGGGCAAACTTCCGTAATTGTGCTGGAGCAAATAGAGGAAGTAGAACTCGCAATCGCCGCAAGCATTGCATTAGGCATTAAACCGATTTTGGGAGTGCGAGCAAAACTCACTACCAAAGGGGTTGGCCGCTGGGGAGGTTCCACGGGCGATCGGGCAAAATTTGGCTTGACAATTCCTGAAATTATGCGTGCAGTCGGCGAACTAGAAAAAGCGGGAATGCTCGGTTGTTTGCAGTTACTGCACTTCCACATCGGCTCTCAAATTTCCTCAATTAGCGTTATCAAAGACGCCATTCGAGAAGCCAGCCACATTTATGTAGAATTAGCTAAATTGGGAGCTAATATGAACTACTTGGACGTAGGCGGTGGCCTCGGCGTTGACTACGACGGGTCTAAAACAAACTTCCACGCTTCCAAAAACTACAATATGCAAAACTACGCTAACGACGTAGTAGCGGGAGTGAAAGATGCCTGCGACGAGCGGAAAATCCCGGTTCCAATTATCATTAGCGAAAGCGGGCGGGCGATCGCTTCTCACCAATCAGTGTTAGTTTTTGACGTACTCGGTACTAGCGATGTCCCCAGAGAAGTACCCGAACCAGTAGACGAAAACGCGCACCAAATTCCGCGCAATCTCTACGAAATTTACCAATCTATCAGTCCCGAAAATTACCAAGAAGTTTATCACGATGCTATCCAATTCAAGGAAGAAGCAGTCAGTTTATTTAACTTAGGCTATTTGGGAATTGCGGAACGGGCGAAAACCGAACAGTTGTACTGGGCTTGCTGCGATAAAATACAGGCGATCGCGCGGCAAAATGAATACGTATCTGACGATTTGGAAGACTTAGAAAAGGTGATGGCGTCCATTTATTACATCAACTTATCTGTTTTCCAGTCAGTACCGGACAGTTGGGCAATTAACCAATTGTTCCCAATTATGCCAATTAACCGACTCGACGAAGAACCAACTCAACGCGGTATTTTAGCCGATCTTACCTGCGACAGCGACGGCAAAATCGACCAATTCATCGATTTGCGAGATGTGAAGTCGGTTTTGGAACTGCATACTCTCAAACCTGGAGAACCTTACTATTTGGCGCTCTTTTTGGGAGGTGCTTATCAAGAAATTATGGGCAACCTTCACAACTTATTCGGCGATGCAAATGCAGTTCACATTCAGCTAACACCTTCTGGCTATCATATCGAACACGTTGTGAAAGGAGACACTATGAAAGAAGTCCTCAGCTACGTACAGTACGATTCAGAAAATTTGGTTGAAAGCATCCGCCGTCAGACAGAAGAAGCTTTGCAGCAAAATAAAATTACTCTTTCCGAGGCCCAACTTTTGCTGCAAAATTACGAGCGGAGTCTCAGCCAATATACTTATCTTCAGTCTTAAAATGTAGGGTGCAACTGACATCTTGCAGCAATATCAATAAGAGGATTTTTCGTGGGATCGGGCGGGTTTATAGAACCTATTTGCAAGCTTTAAGGCTGTTGGCGAACCCGCCCCTACGGCTAATTGAGAATGGTGCAAGATGTAGGGTGCAACTGAGATGTTGCACCACTGTCAAGAAGCCTTTTATGAACAGGCTTTCCGGCCTGTTCCACAAACAGTAGATTTTCTTGTGGAACAGGCCGGAAAGCCTGTTAAGCGAGAATGGTGGAAGAGGTGAGGTGCAACCTAAGCACATAACCAGAATTGAAAGCTGAGATCGTAAATGTAAAAGTAGGGTGCGCTAGGCGCACCTTACCTTGAGCAATTAGCAATTAGCAATTAGCAATTAGCAATTATCCACCATTACCGAGAATTTCAGATATCGCGCGCCGCTCTTCTCCGTGTTGAGTGGGTAAAACTTGGCGAGCGTCAGTAATCAGCCAATCGAGAGCCGCCGCTTGCAAATCGATCGCAGCCCCGGTTTTATCAACGCAGTAGCGCCCGAACACCAGTTTGTCAACCAACCGCACCTCCGGGCCCAAACGGGAATACTCAAAAATCACGCTGTTTTCCACAGTGGCGCCACTGCAAAGCCAACAATTTGGGCCAATCATTGTCGGGCCGACAATTTTTGCTCCATCCTCAATGATCGTCATCCCCCCTATGTAAACAGGCCCAGTAATATCAACTTTATCCCAGTTAACAGCTACATTCAAACCAGCGTAAATGCCGGGGCGCACTTCAATTCCCGGAATCGAAACATTTTTAACTTGTCCCAGCAGCACGCTCTGAATTGCCCGCCAATAGTCAGGAACTTTGCCGATATCCACCCACTCAAAGTCCATGCTAATCCCGTAAAAAGGCGCGCCTTCTGCTACTAGCTTGGGAAATAACTGCGAACCGATATCGTATTCCTGGCCCGAAGGGATGTATTTGAATATTTCCGGTTCAAAAATATAAATACCAGTGTTAATGTCGGTACTCAGAGCTTCCTCTACAGAAGGTTTTTCTTGGAAATCTTTAATTTTGCCAGACTCGTCTGTTACCACCACTCCGTAACTGGGAACCTCCTCGCGGGGAACCGATTTCATAACAATAGTAGCGATCGCCCCTTTTTCCCGGTGCCACTTCACAGCAGCAGTCAAGTCCAAGTCAATCAAAGCGTCGCCGCACAGCACCACAAAAGTATCGTCAAAAAACGGCGAGAAATCCTGAATTCGTTTCATGCCACCAGCCGAACCGAGAGCCTCTCCAATCAGTTCTCCCTCCTCAATTCGCCCTTCAAAAGAATAGGCAATTTGTACCCCAAACTTTTGACCGTCGCGGAAGTAGTTTTCAATCACGTCTGCCAGGTGGGAAACATTGACCATAATCTGGTCAAATCCGTGCTGGCGGAGCAATTCGACCAAAAACTCCATCACTGGCTTTTGCAGGATCGGAATCATCGGTTTGGGTATTGTCTGAGTAATAGGACGGACGCGAGTGCCTTTACCGGCCGCCAGAATCATCGCTTTCATAAGAAAAACTCGGTAAGTGGGAAACTCAGGGTATGAAAGACCTGAGAGGGAAACGACACGGGCGGTTTCAACCGCCTTTAATCTTTCTGTATCCATTACCGCCTTGGAGTTGCTCGACAGGAGTGTACTTTTGTAATGCACTTTCGGCAGGACAGTTAGCGCCTCAAACCTTGCAACTCTGTACGCATAATGTTTGCTCTTATGGAGCCTCCCTTTCGGGGTAATGTTCGCTTCGACCTGGTTATAAAAGCTTGTTAGACCTGCAACACTGTTTCAGTGACTTTAAAACTGTTTAATTGCAGATGACAGAGCGGAAAACTAGCGTCGCATTCTCCGGTGTCGTGACCTAAATAACGTCTCCTCTTTCGAGGGGTCTGGTCAGAACAGCTTGCAATTTCTTACAAGCTCAGTGGCTTTAGCCCTGAGTTCCTGACTCTTAACTTCCTCAACCCTCTGTTAACTGATATCAACTGAACAATTAGATGCTAGCGGTGGCGATCGTCGAATCGATCGATCACAGCAAAATCCTGACCAGTTTATAGGCGACATCGTACCAGGCTATCAATCATTTATCCCCAATTTACCTAGATTTAAGAAACCAGGAATAGGGAATCACCAAGAACTTCGCACTGCCACTCTCCGCATTCGGGACTCAGCAACAGAATGCCATAGAGCGAGATTCTCCCTGGAATTTTAACCGACGCAGTGGCATAGTTATTAGTTTCGCCCGAGAACCTAATACCCTCTAAGCTCAAAGCGCGCGGATTTTGAGGTCTTGATAAAACTCCTCTTGAAGCAACTCTACTTTAGACTGAGCCGATAGTAGCAACAACGCCCAAAAAATACCTACGCGGTCATGATTTGGCAAGTGAACTTCCCCAGTGGATACCGGGTGTTCTGGGTTGACAGAGGAGTGCAAATCCTTATGATGCCAGAGCTCTAGCAAGTTGTCCAAGTCCAGCCAACCCTCGTCAATTTCCGCGCCCCGCTGAGCCAGAAACCGTTCGAGTTCACTAGCAGTTTCTACGAGATTTTCTTGGTGAGCTAGCTCAAAGATAGCCTGGGCCGCTTGCGATCGCATTTTTGAGGTAGGGCGGCGCCGGGGGGTAACTGTCTGCTGCTCCATTGCTGCTTTCATTAGCTGCAACTGCTCAATCAGTTCTGGGAGAGTCACCGGGCGTTTTTGCGGTAGTTGAGCTACACCCCGACGGCGCAATTGCCGCTCTAAATGCTGCGGCAAGTGTCGCCCGCCTGAGTGCTCTGCGTCTTCTACTGCAGGCTCGTCGGCGTCGGGATTCGCGGGGGGTTCTGAGAGGACGATACTTTCTGCTTTGAGCAAAACCAGCATTGAAGCGTACAAAAACGCTTGGCCGGAGTGGGACAAATCGGAGAAATCCTTACTCTGATCAGTATCGCAGGCGTTCGTAAGCTTGCTCAGACATCGATCGAACACTTCAATTACCTTAACGTCCCAAGGATCAATTTCTCCCCGTTCGGCGAGGTCAATTAAAATTGCGATCCCCTCGGAAATCGTTTCTAAACCATCTTGGTCTCGGGAAACGGCCATTCGATTTTAGATTTTAGATTTTAGATTTTAGATTTTAGATTTTAGATTTTAGATTTTGCCTCGGAGAAAACCAGAGAGCATATCAAATTAATTGGCGGTCATTTCAGCAGCTTTGGCCTCAATGGCTGCTATTTCTAAACTTATCGGTTCTGCACTTTCTAACAAAGGTTGTTGGCCTTCTACTTCGGCTTTATAGCGTTCAAGATTTTGTTCTAATTCCTGAATCCGCTGCTCTTTTTCGCGAACTTGGCGGAGTTGTTGGCGCGAGGCGAGGGTTCGCTGCATTCTCGACCACAGACTGAACAGCCACGCTAGTGTTGCCCCTAATCCTATCGCTACAATTAGTTCTACGCACAGCGGAGCTTTAACTTGGACGCCTTCGATAACTTGAATCACGACTGGCTGTGTATTTTCTATGCTGAATAATACTAGAGCCAAGCAAATCAGAAAGATGAAGAAGAAATTTAGCGATCGCATTTTCTCTGTTCCTAATTCTCAATTCAGGTTAAGCAAATTATTTACCATTTGTCAACTGTTTTTAGGCATATATTCTCAGTGTTTTTATAAAATCTAATCGGGTCAATTAACCATAATATCCGGGGAGGGGCGGGTTGATGGCAGCTCTGAGAGTTGATTGAAGAGATTGGTTAAGCCGCCCCTCTAGGACATATCCTCTTTAGGTTTGACCGATGTTTTGCGGTTTCTTGCCGATTCCCAGCCCTGGCAATATTTGATATTTCAAAGCAATGCCCGCCGCCACAAATAAGGCAATAATCAGCGCCCCAATTCCTACGGGACTGGGAATCCAGAATATCGCCTCCAAATAGTTAACTTCTCCGGGTTTGAGCTTCCAAACTAACTGTTTTCCTTGCTGATAGCTTTCGGGAACCAGCGCACCAGCGACTGTTTCAATACTTTCGGCGCCCCAAGGTGTGTTCAAGCTAAAGTCTAGCTCCAAAAGTCCCCCCGGACTCAGCAGCAGACTGCCATTAGAAGAAAGCAGTGAAAGAGAGCGCAAATCCAATTCCAAACTCAACCGATTTCTCAGCACCAATAACAAATTATTCTGCTTGACATTAAGGTGAGATTCAAACTTCGGCAAATCGGTTTCTAGCCGACTTGAAACCAGAGATTTTGTCGTTGGTGCGATCGGATTGTAAAATTGGTTGAACTTGTCTTGCAACTCGGATCCATTATTGAAAGGAATCGTCACTAGAACTTCTGTGGGGGAAACCCGTTTAGTTTTTCCGTCCAGCAACCTCACCCGGCGTTCTACGCTTTTCAACCATTCTGCAACAGTTTCGCTGCTGAAGCTCGTCAACCTTTCCCCTAGTTTAATGTGCTGCACGATTTCGCCGCGAGTTTGACTCTCAAAGTTGACCCCGACATCGTACTGAACGCATCCAGTCACTAGAGTTAAAAGGCAAAAAACCAAAGGTAAAAGAAAGAAAAAGTGCTTTTTCTTCTTCCCAGTTCCATCCTTGACATTTTGCTCTTTCATTATATATTTTTCCCTATTTTTACCTATTTGCATGAATTAGCAAAGCGTTGAATTGCCGACACTGTTTCTATGTTTGTTTAACTGGTTCCTAGGCTCTGCCTGGGAACCCATGTCCAGACGCTTTGCCTCGCAAGCTTTCATCCAAATTCGAGGCAGAGCCTCATCATCTGTATTACCAGGCAGAGCCTGGTAACGAGTAAAACCGCACTGAACTTATTGCCTCGAAGCTACACCCAACTGTTGAAACAGCATACTTGGCAAATAGGCTGCACCGCCTACCCATTCGGCTTCGCTACTTAAATCTGCCAAATTTTTAAAGGCTTCAAAAATGCTGCCTGCCACCATTGTATTCTTGACGCGACCCACAATTTTGCCTTTTTCTACTTTATAGCCTAAGTCCAAATTGACAGAAAATTCGCCAGCTAACTGATTGGACTGACCGGCACCTAAAACCTGTTCTACTATTAGACCTTCGTCCATGCTAGCAATCAAGTCTTGAGTGGCGGTATTTCCGGGGGAAATGCAAAAGTTAGTCAAATCAGGGCCGGGGCGAGACAATCCGCCACGAAAACCGTTGCCGGTTGATTGTACACCGGCGCGAGCGGCCCACCTGCGATCCCAATAAAATCCGGTGACAGTACCTTTGTCTATCAAGACTTTGCGGGTGGTGGGTGTACCTTCGTCGTCAAAGGGACAAGCAGAAGGGCCTAAAGTGGGGTCTTCAAAAAAGGTAAAGCGTTCGTCAAATAAGGTTTCGCCGATTTTGTCGGCTAGGGGAGAGGCTTTTTGAACTACTGCTTGGCCTGAAAGGATGGTATCAAAGAGGCCACCGAGGGTGCTAGCGGCGGCTCTGGGGGTAAATAATACTGGGTAGGAACCGCTGGTGATGCTGGCTGAATGTTCAGCGAGGCGGTATTTTTCGAGGAGTGATTCGAGGATGCTGTTGGTGTCTAGGGGACGATCGCGCGCAACATCGTAACTGTATGCTTGCATAAAGTCTTCTCCCTTTACCAAATTTCCCGCGATCGTCCCGCTGACTATTTGGCTGCTTCTTTCGGCATACACGTCTCGCGTCGTGGCAATTTTGACGCGCCCGCTGCGGACGTGGAAGCCGACATCTACCATAATATCGGGATTGTAGGCGTGAACTTGCTCGATCAGGTTTTTGCCGTTTTCGACTAATTCTTGAGTTGTGGGCGGAGTGTAGGTGGTTTCCGGGCCTTTTAGGTGGAAGTCGGAGGCGAGTTCAAATTCTGCGGGGTCGCCGATTTCGGCTGTTTGAATGGCTGCATCTACTAAATCGTTTATCCGCGTTAAATCTGTGGAACTAGCAAAACCGATTTTGCCGTGCGAAATCAGCCGCAGTGCTACGCCTTGCAGTGCTTTGGTTTGCAGGGATTTGAGGCGATTGTTTTCAAATTCGATGGGGGTGTCTTGACTCGACAGGTAGTATACTTCAGCGGCATCCGCGCGTTGAGATGCCAATTTTAATATCTGTTCTATGGTTGAATCGCTCACAATAATCGCCTTTTTGGTTTGGTCTTTTCTTTATTTTAGCGATTTAGGGTGTTGCCAGAAACCGGGTTTTTTCCCAGAATATCGATACACCACCGAAAAGCTGCGAAAAACCCAGTTTCTTTAGTCGAAGTGCATCCATCAATCCCCAGCCATCTGCTGAACCATAGCAATAATTTCTCTCACTGTCTCCGCGTCGGGCGATCGCAAATGCTGTAAAATCTCCAAAGATTGCTGTAAATAATTCAACTTAGAAACCGGGTTTTTTGTGAATCTGCCGACTACAGCGAAGTATTTCCATAAAAACCCGGTTTCTCGACACCCGCGCCTAAAACTGAAGAGCATTCCTCTATAATTGTAATTCACACTGTTTAAAAACATAGTTAACTGCTGCAAACAGTCGCTCTAAGTCCTGAATTGTATAGAAAAATTTATTTTGAGTAAACATTTCTAATTTCAGCTTGCCAAACTGCCACATTGCCCCATTAGAAACAATCCCAAAGATAGTTTGTTCCGGTTCATTGTTAAGTCGCTGCACGGCGATCATTTCTGCCAAACACTGCCCCCATCCTTCATCAAATGCGCTCTCTTTCTTGGCTTCAACTAATATGAAATAGGGCTTTTGAAATACTCACCGTGCTGAAGCAGCGGTGATTCTTGACGCTTCATCGGGTGATGCTACCGAAATAGTCTCACTCTCCCTCTGCGTCCGTTTAGAGTCGTGGCGATTCCCCATCCCGACTTTCTCTATATTCCTCGAAGCGTTTTGATCTCTATCCTGCTCAGTACCGCAACTAACACAAAGCACTGAACGAATAGACAAATCAATCTTGCCCCATTTAAAACCACAATCCGCACAAACTTGGCTAGTAGGTTCCCATCTACTAATTACTTGAAACTCTCTACCAAACTTTTCAGATTTAGCCTCACAGAGAGTCCTAAATTCTCGCCATCCTTGCTGACTAATTGCCCGTGAAAGTTTCCGGTTTTTTACCATTCCCGATACATTGAGGTCTTCCCAAATAATCACTTGGTTTTCCTTGACTACTTTAGTTGACAATTTGTGCAGGAAATCTTTCCGGGTATCGGCAATTTTATTGTGCAACTTAGCAATTTTAATTCGGGTTACGTTTCTCCTTTTAGAGTCTTTTGGTTGACGAGCTAATTGGCGCTGGAGTTTGCGAATTTTCCGGTCTAATTTTTGGTAGCTAGGGCTTTCAGCTTTTTCTCCATTGCTCATTGCTGCAAAAGTTTTTATTCCTAAATCAATTCCGATACTTTGGTTTTTGGCATCAGAGTGAACGGGTTGAACTTCTACTACAAAACTTAGGAAATAACGATTTGCACAATCTTTGATTACTGTGACTGAGCTAGCTTCAGATGGAAGTTCTCTTGACCAGATTGGCTTGACAATACCAATCTTGGCTAAATACACACCGCCATTCTTAAAAGAAAAGCCTCCAATCCGAAATCTGGCAGACTGGCTATTTGTTCTTTTCTTGAACTTAGGATAACCCACTTTACGACCCTTTCGCTTCCCTTTACAGGAATCGAAGAAGTTCTTGAAAGCTGTTTCTAAATCCGCTACAGACTGCTGTAGAGGGATATTAGAAACTTCGCTCAGCCAAACTCTTTCTTCGGTGTTTTTTGCTTGGGTTATTATGATTTTTTGCAGCTCAGATGAACTTGCCTTTTTTTCAGACTGCTTGCAGAGGGCTAGACTATCGTTCCAAACCACCCGGACGCAGCCAAACAGCCGAGCCAAGCTCTGCTTTTGTTCGGTCGTCGGATAAAATCTGTACTTGAATCTCGCCTTCATGGTTATATTGAATGTTGGTCTGTAGGTTTAATTATATATTGGTTGACAAGCAATGACAACAGTTTACCGTCGGGAACGCCATTCTGTTACAGAACTTAAAATATATTTGGTCTGTATAACAAAATATCGTCGGTCTGTATTCACGAGCGAAAGTCTTGATTTGATTGAAAAGTCGTTTCGAGATGTAGCCCAAAAAATGAACTTTCAAGTGCTAGAGTTCAACGGGGAAGCCGATCACGTTCATGCGCTGATCGAGTATCCGCCTAAATTATCTATTTCTCAAATAGTTAATGCACTCAAAGGTGTTTCTAGTCGTCGCTACGGACAGGCTGGATACAAAAAACCCCACAAAGAAGCTTTATGGAGTCCTAGTTATTTTGCGGTTTCCGTAGGTGGCGCACCTCTAGAAGTATTGAAGGAATACATTAGAAACCAAGAAAAGCCGTCCTAAAAGGACGGGGCTTGTATCCCAGTTTCTTGGTCAAAAACTACTGTGCCGAGGGGGGAGCGCTTCGCCAATATATAATCTGGAATTCCTGACAGATTATCATTATAGACTAAGGTTTGGTGACTCCAGAGGAGAAAATTACTGCGATAATTTTTCCAAACTTCTTTTAATACAGGATAAATGATATTTTCACAAATGGCGATTTCCGAGTTGTCAAATACTCCCTCATTGAAAATCAATTCTAATTCATTCCGAAAAACTTCGCTGACTGCAAATTCTGTTTCGACAATGAAATTCTCCCGTAGGCAATTAATTTGGAATTCTTTGGCGACCGCGCTGATACTTTTATAATTGCTAAAAGGCATTGCTTAACTTCTCTCAGGGCTTATGCAAGCAATGGTTTGATATCATCATGTCGGATCGATTGACTATAATATAGCGACCAGGGCGGGTTTTTGAGATTGTCAATTATTGGCGAGTATTGTTGGTGAACCCGCCCCTACCATATTGGGTAATCGACCGCATATGAAATTAAACAAATGATTAATAACTAAGAAATAATCCGCCTAAAATTAGCCCGATCGCAATTAACGCCACCCAGATAAACCTATTATCTTTCGTATTAACCTGACTCAAATCTACAGGCTCTGGTACGACTGGCTTGGGTTTAGCGTACTTGATATCAGCGTTCGGATTGGATTGAAAACTGATTGATTGATTTTCATCTAAAGCTGCCAAATCAGGGATTTTCACCATCCATTCAGGAGGGATAGTGAGTTTGGGAGCTTCGAGAATGAACAGCAAGCGCTTTGCTTGCTGGCGGGTTTCTTGGCGGGGATGGCGGGTGAGCTTGCGGCAAAGCTCGATCGCCCTTTCTGTATTGCCAGAGGCTTCGTAGGCTGTCACTAGCCACATCTGCACCTCGCCGCCCAACCGGGAATTTCGATCGACTAAACCGGTAGCTGTTTCTAAACTCTGCACAGCTTGAGCATACCGGCCACTCTCAAAAGCTACTTGCCCAGCTTGGTACTCAGTTTGAACAATTTCTAACTTTTCTGAAGTCACGAGCACCCACCCAATTCACAAATATTACTTCCCAAATTCCCCAAACGCTAGAATTCGCTGTTGTGTTGCGACATACCCGACTCGTTGTCGCGTTTGGAACCCAGCAAGTCTAAATGGTCTACCTTAATTACAGGCTTCGAGCGATTTGAACCGGTATTGCGGTCTTGCCAGCGATCGAACTTTAAAGAGCCTGTTACGCCAATTAGAGAGCCTTTGCGAACGTAGTCAGCAGCAATCTGCGCTGTTTTGCCCCAGATTTCCAGATTGAACCAGTCTGGTTGATCGCTGTTCTTAGTTCTGCGGTTCACTGCCAGCGTCAAACTACACTTAACTGTACCCGACTCAAAATACTTTACGTCCGGGTCGCCGCCGACGCGGCCTACTAAAGTTACAACATTAAGACTCATAAACTTTTTTGGGAATGTGGTCGATCGGTGATGTAGTTAAACAGTCCACACGCGCCTTAGCCTCCAAACTGAACTTGGAACAGCGCTTGTGAGGCTTCATCCTGATTGTACACCCAGTTAGGAGAACATATTGATGGTGGATGATTGGCAAGTCTGCGCTCAACCTGAGCTCGACAATGTACATTTCTGACTAGACTCAGGATGAAAAACGTAATAGAATCCACCTCGGTTACACTTTTGTAACAACATTATTGCACACAATAGTATTTTAGTTTTTGGGGGGGGTACGAATCAGTGGGTCTTCTCAATCGATTTTCGTTATCTAGAGATATGGGTATCGACCTCGGTACTGCTAACACGCTCGTTTATGTATCGGGCAAAGGTATTGTTCTGCAGGAACCTTCTGTAGTGGCGATCGACCAAGAGTTAAAAATACCGCTGGCTGTTGGAGAAGAAGCTAAAAAAATGCTCGGCCGCACGCCAGGGAATGTCATAGCACTGCGCCCGCTTCGCGACGGGGTAATTGCAGACTTCGATACGGCCGAACTAATGCTCAAGACTTTTATCCGCAGGGTTCACGAAGGCCGAAGCTTAGTTTCGCCGCGGATAATTATTGGCATCCCCAGCGGTGTCACGGGAGTTGAGAGGCGTGCTGTCATTGAGGCGGCGACTCAGGCTGGTGCTAGAGAAGTACGGTTAATTGATGAACCCATCGCGGCGGCGATCGGGGCTGGACTGCCTGTTGCTGAGGCGACTGGCAATATGATTATAGATATAGGCGGAGGTACTACGGAAGTTGCGGTTTTGAGTTTGCAAGGTACGGTGATCAGTGAGTCTGTGCGGGTAGCCGGCGACGAACTCAATGAGGCGATCGTCCAATACATGAAAAAAGTTCACAATTTGGTCATCGGCGAACGCACTGCTGAAGAAATTAAGATTCAGGTTGGTTCTGCATATCCAACTCCAGAGGATGACGATGTAATGATGGAAGTGCGGGGCTTGCACTTACTGTCGGGTTTGCCGCGAACTGTTACTATCAAGGGCCCAGAAATTCGCGAAAGTATGTCGGAACCGCTTTCAGTAATTGTGGAAGCTGTCAAGCGTACATTGGAACGCACCCCGCCGGAATTAGCGGCAGATATTATTGACAGGGGAATTATGCTGGCTGGTGGTGGCGCGCTGATGAAAGGTTTAGATACTCTGATCAGTCACGAAACAGGAATTGTCACTCACGTGGCCGCCGATCCGCTGTGCTGCGTGGTTTTGGGAACTGGTAGAGTATTGGAAAACAAACAGTTGGAACGGGTTTTCAGCGGGCAGTCGTCGCGTAATATGTAGTTAACAAATTTGGGATTGTGGATTTAGAAATACGGCTGCAATCTCAAATCTAAAATCCTGACTTAACAATTTTAGATTAGTGAAATTATGCTAAAAAATACATTCCGAAAGTGGTGGGATCTGCGGCTGCAAATAGCTCTTTTAGGTTTAGCTGTAACTGCCGCTTGGGGAGTTCGACAAACACAAGGTGCGGCAGTATTTGAAGTTTACAATTGGGTGACTCGTCCGTTTCACGCCAACGGCTCTGGACAAGAGGAACTCATCTCGGCGCGAACTCAAGAATTGCAAGCCCAACTATTAGAAGCAGAGACTCAAAATCAAAAGCTAAAAGAGCTTTTAGGTTACGTTTCTGCTAAGAAACCTAAAGGGATTGTAGCTCCTATTGTTGGTCGCAGCGCCGACCACTGGTGGCAGCAAGTAACCTTGGGGCGCGGCAGTAATGATGGCATTAAAACAGATTTTACTGTGATGAGTCCCGGCGGTTTAGTAGGCAGAGTAGTCAGCGTTACTCCTAATACTAGCTTGGTGCTGTTAGTCAGCGACGCTACGAGTCAATTGGGTGTGGGAATTACCCGCAGTCGTCACATGGGTTTTATGCGCGGGAAAGGCGGAAATCAGGCGGTGATGGAGTTTTTTGAGAATGTTCCCAATGTCAAGCCTGGGGATGTGGTTTCAACTTCTTCTTACAGTCAGTTGTTCCCTCCTGGTTTGCCGGTGGGAAAAGTGGTTTCGGTGGATATGAATAAAACTCCGGCTCCAGAGGCTGTGGTTGAGTTTTCTGCACCGATGAATGCTCTGGAGTGGGCGGTGGTTTACCCCCACTCTAAGCAAGCCGAACCGAAGGATTCGCAGAGTCAATCTTCTGCACCATCTGAGGGAGCACAGCAACAATGAAAGCTTTATCTCGGATGTCTTCGCGATCGCGCCCATTTCTTAACTTCGCAGTTACATTTCTATCTGTGATGCTGTGCATACTGATATTGCCCACTCGGATGCCGGGAATGGAATTGTTGGGAATTGGGCCTAACTGGCTGTTAATTTGGTTGGTAGCTTGGAGTATTAAGCGGAAACGTACAGTTTGGGGAGCCGCTAGCATGGGCTTGGTTTTGGGGTTCCTTCAAGATGCGATGACGGCTCCTCATCCCAGCCACGCTGTCAGTCTAGTTGTTGTAGGAGTCTTAACAGTTGTTTTGCAGAAAACCTGGTCGATTCCGGTAGATATTGTTGAGAGAGATCCGATTCCGATCGCGTTAATTGTGTTTGGGATGGCGGTGGTAGCGGAAACGGTGATGGGACTGCAATTTTTTTCTATGGGCGATCGGGCTTTACTGGAAATTTGGAGCTATCACCAGCGAGTGGCTTTGTGTTCTGCTATTCTTAGCAGTCTTTGGGCTCCGGTGATTTATTTTCCGCTCAATCGCTTGTGGGAAATGACCAGGAATTTAGAAAAATCTTAGTCAGTCATCAGTCATTAGTCATTAGTCATCAGTCATCAGTCATCAGTCATTAGTCATTAGTCATCAGTCATTAGTCATTAGTCATTCGTTAACAGTCATTAGTCATTCGTTAACAGTCAACAGTCAACAGTCATTAGTCATTCGTTAACAGTTAACCGTTAACAGTCAACAGTCATTAGTCATTCGTTAACTGTAGTCATTCTACTATTACTTGTTGCGCCGAACCTAATAAGTGATGAACGGCAATAATCAAATCGCTGAGAATGAAATTAGGCTGGTGCTTTTGCAGTTGATAGCGGCTGCGAATTCCGCAGGTAACGGCAATTGTAGGTATTCCCAATGCTTTTCCTGCGAGGATGTCTGCTTCTGTATCTCCGATCATCCAAGCCGAACCCAGCGATGACTCAAATTCTTGTGCCACTTCAGCCAACAATTCAGTTTTTAAGGCTGTATAGTTGTGATAGGCCGCATCCGCCATCTGAGTTCCGCGAATGCTGGTAAACAGTCTGGCTAAACCGTAATTTTGTAACAGTTGAACGGCTTGATTTCTCGGCCGCAGGGTGACTAAAATCAGCCGCACGCCGCGGGAGTGCAGAAGTCCGATCGCCCATTGCACTCCCGGCTGGATGCGATCTAAGTGCAACAAGTCTGGCTGATTGACAATTTGACTGACGCATCCTAAAAAAACGTTAATTTCTTCTCCCGACAAGCCGGAACTTTTGGCTATTTCAGCATCGGGCACGCGGTTTTGCTTCATTTGCCAAAATTGCTGTTTGCTGAGGATTTGAAGGTTGAGGTTGATTCCCCGATCGAGATAAGCTGCTTGAGTATCGGCCAATCCCTGTTGATAGGTGGCATAGTAGCGATCGGAAACATCGACTATGGGCCCGTCTAAATCGCAAAATACCGTCATCCGGGGGGACGAGTCAGCCTCTGATGGTAGGTTGTACTGAAGGTTTTCCGAGTCTTGGGCGACAGCAGTTAACATAAAACGTTAAGTAAATCTAGGGAGTTATACATTTCTTGACTGTAGCAAAAAATGTATAAGTTATAATACATAAATTTTAATGCTTTTATTAAAAAAACCTATGAATTTTTTGAAGATTGGGATCAATAAGGGCGATCGAGCCTGCGCGTCGATAAAATTCAGAGAAAAAGTGATTTTTGTGGCTGTTAATATGTGCTTTAGCCATTAAAGTTTAGAATTAAGTTTTTAGTCTTCTGTAATTTACCCATGCTCAAACAAAGCGATTTTGTTAGGAATTCGGACACTAATCGAGTAGAGGTGCTGTCCGAAGCACTGCCTTACATTCAACACTTTGCCGGTCGCACCATAGTTGTCAAATATGGCGGTGCGGCGATGAAAGATAGCAATCTCAAAGACAAGGTGGTTCGGGATATTGTGCTGCTAGCTTGCGTGGGGATGCGTCCGGTTGTGGTTCACGGCGGCGGCCCGGAAATTAATATTTGGCTCGAAAAATTAGGAATTGAGCCGCAATTTAAGGATGGTTTGCGGGTGACTGATGCGGCGACAATGGAAGTTGTAGAAATGGTTTTGGTGGGTAAAGTAAATAAGGAAATTGTTTCGTTAATCAACCAAGCCGGCGGCAAAGCAGTGGGATTGTGCGGCAAGGATGCCAACCTGATTCAAGCTCGTCCAGATGGGCGGGAAGGAATTGGGTTTGTGGGTGAAGTCAGCGGCGTGAAAATCCAGATTTTGGAATCTTTGGTGAACAGCGGATATATTCCGGTGGTGTCGAGCGTGGCCGCCGATGAAAACGGTCAATCTTACAACATTAATGCTGACACGGTAGCTGGGGAAATTGCCGCTGGTTTGGGAGCGGAAAAGTTGATTTTGATGACAGATACTGCGGGCATTTTAGAGGATTATCACAAACCAGAGAGTCTGATTGCTAAGTTAGATATTCAGGAAGCGAGACAGTTGGTTGAGTCGGGAGTTGTGTCTGGGGGCATGATTCCCAAAGTTAACTGTTGTGTGCGGAGTTTGGCTCAGGGTGTGAAGGGTGCTCACATTATTGATGGTCGAATTCCTCATGCTTTGCTGCAAGAAATATTTACCGATGCGGGGATTGGGTCGATGATTGTGGCTTCTGAGTTTAGCAGCGCGAACTTAAGGCCTAAGTAAGGGGTAAATCCTAGCGTGGGGAGGGCGGGTGCGTGAAATGGGTAAACTCGCTGCGATCGCGTATATCCTAACTAAACCTGCCCCTAAAAACCTTGAGAAGGTACTTCTAGGAAATTACTTCAACTACTTCTAACCGTTGTTGGATTTCAGCTTTTCTTAAACTACGATCAAACACTTTAGAGTTTTGGATTCTGTTGCGATTCTCAAGCCGATTGCCAATACGCGATTAGCGCTAGTGGAACCAGAATACGCATCTATTTCTAGTTTACCAGTTGGACTTGTGGGAACTATTGTTGAAGTGTATGATACGGGAAAGGAATGTCAGTATTTAGTGGAGTTTGCTGATAGTCAAGGGAGTGAATATGCTATGGCTATGTTGAAAGCTGATGAAATTTTTGTTCTGCAATATGAACTTGCAGTTGCTTAGTAATGTGAGGACAATAGAAGGTAAGGATTCAGGTCAAAAAAGACTTAAGTATCAAAAGCTGGTAAAATAAACGAATGAAAAAGCCCGCAGCCACCAGACAGAAAGAAAAAATCCAAATCGAGCAGTTGAGCCAAGCTGAACTGGTATAACTGGTAATGGGGCTGCAAAAAATAATTGAAGAATTGCAAGAAAAACTAGCCATTGCTACGGGAAAAAGTCGGGGAGCATGTCACTTTTGCAATAAGTATTTATACTTGTGCAGTTTTTGGCGGTCTACCAATTAAGCCATTTAAGTAA
>NZ_JAUBUY010000050.1:0-46512 GCF_036705565.1 Microcoleus sp. AT8-B5 | reverse complement strand
GGTTCAATAGAAACGCCACTCGTATTTGAAGCCGAAGTATTAGCGGGTTACGAGTATGTTTTGAATAGTTTTGGTGCGGCGGAAAATATTGGCGCGGGGACAAATCCCTACGGTATTGCTACTGGTGATTTTGACCTGGATGGCAAACCCGATCTAGCTGTAACAAACCAAGGATCTGACAACGTTTCCATCCTGTTAGGAAATGGCACGGGTGGCTTTAATCCCGCGCCTATTCCTACCTTGGCGGTGTCAAGTCCCACATCGATCGCGATCGGCAATTTTAACAACGATAATTTCCCCGACTTGGCAGTAGTGGGTAGCGGCACTGGTACCGCCCTCTCAATTTTCTTAGGAAATGGTACGGGCGGTTTTGGCAGCCCGACTCCATATCCTACAGGAGTATCCCCTATCTCGGTTGCAGTTGGGAAGTTTAACGACGACAACTTTTCAGACGTAGCAGTAGTCAATGCAAGCCCTGGCAGTACCTCTGGTACTGTAACAATTTTGCTGGCAAATAGCAGCGGCAGCGGGGCATTGAATTTCAGCACTAACTTGAGCCCGCAGTCCACTCCCGCTTTCATGACAGTGGGGGACTTTAACGGAGATACTTTTTCCGATTTAGCTGTGCCGAACAGTGTCTCTAACACCATTTCTGTTTTTTTAGCGAATGGCACGGGCGGATTTGGTGCAGCTACTAATTTGGGGGCTGGGCAAAATCCAAATTCGATCGCTAATGGGGACTTTAACGGAGACAATTTCCTCGACTTAGCCGTAGTTAACACCGGCTCTAACAATGTGTCAATTCTATTGGGAAATGGCACGGGCAGCTTTGGGGCGGTCACTAATTTTAGCGCGGGGACAGGGCTGCAAGGCATTGTTGCAAATGACTTTAGCGGAGACGGCAAACTTGACTTAGCAGTAGGAGGCACCAACGGCGCTGCAATTTTAGTAGGCAATGGCAGTGGCGGTTTTAGTGCACCCATTAACTTTGCTGCGGGGACATATCCAAACTCCATTATTGCCGGCAACTTTAATGCTGACACTCTCCCGGATTTGGCCGTAGCGAACAACGGTTCAGATAACGTTTCGGTACTACTAAATACACCCAATACAGTTAATTTCGGGGCTGCAACTTACAGCGGTACAGAAGGAACAACAGACACAGTAGTTAATATCCCCATCACCATCAGCGGTGGCACACCTTTGGGCGATGTTGTGGTACCAATTGTCATCGACCCCAGCAGCAGTGCCACCCAAAATTCCGACTACACCATTTCTCCTACAACTGTTATATTCCCCGCCGGCACTACTACTCTGACTGAGAATGTTGCAGTTACTATCAAACCCGACAACATAGTTGAGAACGCCGAAACCGCAATCCTCAACTTTGGCACAATCACCGGTGGCGTTGCCGGTACAACCAAACAAACAACATTAACTATTGCAGCAAACGGTACTGTTTCTTATGCCATAGCCGCCGGTACTGTAAGCATTCCTGAAGGCAATACCGGCACAAAGCCTCTGACTTTCACTGCGACTCGGAGTGGCAACACAGGCGGGGCAAGTAGCGTCAATTATACGATCGCCGGAACAGCTACAAACGTCAGCGATTACAACAACATCGGTGGCACTTCAGGCGCAACTGCTGTTACTGGCACAATTAATTTTGCCGCCGATGAAACATCCAAAACCATTACTCTCGATGTATTAGGCGACACCCTAGTTGAACCCGACGAAACCATAGCCGTCACCCTGTCAAATCCCACCAGCCCAGGCGTAACCCCGACAATTACCACTGCTACCGCTACCACAACTATTACTAATGATGACAAAGCTGGCTTTACTGTTAACCCAATATCGGGATTAACTACAAGTGAAGCTGGTGGCAAGGCAGAATTTACAGTCAAACTCAACGCTCAACCCACTGCTGACGTTACCATCGGTTTGAGGAGTGACAATGTTGAAGAAGGAACAGTTTCAACTAATAGCTTAACTTTCACTCCTGCTAACTACAATCAACCGCAACCAATAACAATCAGTGGTGTTGACGATTTGGTAACTGTAGCTGATGGCCCTATACCTTACAAAATTGTCACGGCTGCTGCTGTGAGTACCGATGTTAATTACAATAACCTCGATCCTGATGATGTCACCGTCACCAACAGTGACAATGAAACTCCGGGAATTACGGTGAATCCGACGGTGGGATTAACTACGGGCGAAGATGGCACTAAGGCTAACTTTACTGTGGTTTTGAATACTAAGCCGACTGCTAATGTGACTATCGGTTTGAACAGTGACAATGTTGCAGAGGGAACAGTTTCGGTTAATAGCTTAACTTTCACTCCGGTTAACTGGGATACACCGCAGCCGGTGACAGTGACAGGGGTTAATGATAGTATTGCTGACGGCGATATTAACTACAAAATTGTCACAGCGCTTGCTGTTAGCGACGATCCGAATTATAAGCTAGATGCAGCGGATGTTAGCCTTAGCAATAAGGACAATGATACGGCTGGTATTTCTATTACTCCCACGGCAACAACTGCTACAGAAGGTGGCGCGACGGGCAGTTATGAACTCAAATTAACATCGCAGCCGATCGCCCCTGTTACCATTAACTTTAATGCCCCAAGTGAAATAAATGCGATCGCGCCTGTTATCTTTGACAGCACGAATTGGAATGTTGCCCAAACTGTCACTGTCACCGCTACCGACGATAGCAAAGCCGAAGGTACGCACAGCGGCACGATCGCTCACACTGTTACCAGTACCGACACTAAGTATAGCGGCACAACAATTCAGGATGTCAATGTAGCTATTACCGACAACGACACAGCAGGTGTCAGCATTTCTCCCACGCAAACAACTGCTACTGAAGGCGGCGCGGATGGCAGTTATGGCATCAAGTTAATGTCACAGCCGAGCGCCCCTGTAACTATCACTCTCACAACAGGTAATCAGATTCAGGCGATCGCGCCTCTGACTTTCACTCCCCTTAATTGGGATAGTGTTCAAACCGTTACGGTGAAAGCTGTTGATGATACAATTGTGGAAGGCGCGCACAGCGGTAATATTACTCACAGTGTGAGCGGGGGTGATGCTAAGTATAATGTGGTTGTGGTTCCAGGGGTGACAGTGGCGATTACGGATAACGATGTAGCGCCAACTCCGACACCAACGCCAACTCCGACGCCGACGACATCTGTCACTCCGACACCGACACCGACGACATCAGTTACTCCGACACCGACTCCGACAACATCAGTTACTCCGACACCGACGCCGACAACTGGTACTCCGACACCGACGCCGACAACTGAGACTCCGACACCGACGCCGACAACTGAGACTCCGACACCGACGCCGACAACTGAGACTCCGACTCCGACGCCGACAACTGAGACTCCGACTCCGACGCCGACAACTGGCACCACAACGCCAACGCCCGGAGGAGCACCGCTACCGCCAGATTTAGATTCGCCGACGCCGACACCAGTCACTACAGGAATAGGTCGCACAGACGGATTAACGAGGATCCGAAGACCGATATTTAACGAAACTCCTTTGGAAATGCCGATGTCTAAAGATCGACCTCAATTTGGCGGAACTGTCGATCTAGTGGCGTCGGCCCCAAAGTTCACCGAACTCGCCGATCAGACGATACCTGGTTATGTCGGCGCTAATGCGTGGGGAGACTTCGACAATGACGGCGATTTGGATCTGTTGGTGATGGAACGAGATAGTTCCAAAGACCCCTCAAATTCTCCTGGGCTAAAAGCATACATCCCGAAAGTGTACAGCAACGAAGGTGATCAAAGCGAAGGTGATCAACGCTTTAAACCAATTGATATAGGCTTGCCTACCGTTTACGCAGGTTGGGTGGCGCAAAATTCTCCTAATGTGTACACTGCCAAGCCTTCTGCTACGTGGGGAGACAGCGACAATGATGGTGATCTCGATATCTTGCTCACAGGGGTAATTGATACTCCTCCACCAGACCCTTTCTCCATCCCCGCTGAACCCTACGTCCCCAGTTTGCCCTACACCCCCATCACCAGACTGTACCGGAACCCAAGGATTGATAATTTCCCGTCTCCTTTCCAAACTGAGCCGATCGACCTCGATAAATTTGATCTAGACAAAAATGTAAAGCTGCCTGGTATTTTCCAAGGTTCCGCAGCTTGGGGAGACTACAACAACGATGGCACACCGGATCTCGTACTCACCGGCGACACGGGCGCAGGCGGCTACATCGCCAAAGTATTCCGCAACGAGGGCAGAAACTTTGAGGAGGAGACTGGAGCTAAGTTGCCCGGTGTTATTGGCAATGCGGCCTGGGGAGACTACGACAATGATGGCAACAAGGATATCTTGCTGACAGGGGACACCGCTCTAAAAAGCGACCCCAAGTCAAATTACATCGCAAAATTGTATCGTAACACTCCCGATGGCTTTACCGAAAAGCCACTGCCGCCAAATCAAAACCTCCAAGAACCTATTATTTACGGTGCATGGGGAGACGCCGACAGCGATGGCAAACTAGATATCTTGCTTACAGGTGGAGCAGGTGGAGCGTCGCGTCCAAATGATGCGAGCTACGGCCGTACCAGATTCCTCGGAAACAATAGCTATGGGGATACTACTAGCTTTCAGGAAGCTTACACATTCGGGTATGGTGGTAGTCCCGGTGGTTGGGGAGACTACGACAACAATGGCAAGCTGGATATCCTTGTGACAGAACTGGGTGGTAATTCGGGTTCCAGTGTCGCCAAAGTTTACGAAAAAAATGATGCTGGCTTTAAACTCATCGAGAATGCAGGGCTGCCTGATAATGTTGCCAGCCCGAGTTCTTGGGGAGACTACAACAAGAACGGCAAACTAGATATTGCACTCACAACAAAAGATAATTCACCCGGTAGCAGTGACACCTTTGTCAAAATCTACCGCAACAACACCTCTAAGCAGAACACACTACCCTCTGCACCTCAAGGTTTATCTGTAGACTACAGTTCCAATGATGGAGTCAATTTAGATGGAGTCAATTTAAAATGGCACTCAGTCGGAGGATCGGGGAACCTAATGGACGCTCAAACTCCCGATCGGGGTTTAAGCTACAACCTGCAAGTTTGGACTACTCGTCCCAATCCCAACGGTGGTGATAAGCCCCCCATTAAAGAGTACATTGTTGGCCCCATGTCCGGTGATGACGGAACTCGGCAAGTAGTGCAGTTGGGGAATGTCAACCAAGCCAAGAGCAACCCAAACGCCTTGGAGTACAGTTGGCTGTTAAAACCAGATAACTTAATCCCTGGAAAGACTTATAACTGGAGTGTACAGGCGATCGACGGTGCTTGGGCGGGTTCACCTTTTTCCGAAGTAAAAAGTTTTGTTGCCCCCGATATCAAACCAACCCTCACCATCACCGCTACAGATCCCAATGCGGCCGAAACACGTTGGGATGAACCCGCGAATCCCGGAAAATTCACCATTACCCGTACTGGTGGCAATCTAGCTAATGATCTGGATGTCTACTACAAGTTCGATAATCTACTCGATAATAGCAACACTCCTATACCCGGTACTGCCATACCCGGTATCGGTATGTATGGAGATTACGAATTGTTTTCCGACTCCGAGTCCCGTCAGCCATCCCAACCCCGTCAGGCGTTGCCTTTCAACGTGTACGGCAGCAACATGATCACCATTCCAGCAGGTAAGCGCAGCGTCAACATAGATGTGGATGTCTACAACGACAACCTAGTAGAAGGCGACGAGAAAGTGTTTATCAGCTTAGATCCTATCAGCAACTACAACAGCAAGATAGGCGAGCCCTCTAGTGCTACTGTGACGATCGCGGACAACGACCCCAACAATCCACCAGAAGAGAAGATTAAGCTCAGGTCGAATATTAACGATGCTGACGCAGACATTAAAGATGTTTACATTGACCCGGACGGTCAAAAGCTCACTTACCAACTCACTCCGGTTAATTTCGATGGCACTCCTTTACCCACTGGCGATGCTTTACCGAATTGGCTCGAATTCTCTTTCGACTCAGACAATAACACCATCAAATTCAGCCAGAAACCGAATGAGAACCCACCAGATAGAGCAGGGAGCTACTATTTTCGATTAACAGCGACAGATCCTTTAGGTGCTAGTGCATCACAAGTATTTTCCATCTATGTCAGTCCCTCTGGTTGGGTGATTGACGGCTATATCTCCGGTGCAACTGTCTTCCTAGACGCCAACAAAAACGGCGTCCTCGACACCAACGAACCATCCACCACAACCGATTCAGGCGGTAAATTCAATCTCAACATCCCCTTCGACATTTTCGACACCAACAAAAACGGAGAAATCGACCCATCAGAAGGCAATCTAGTAGCCATAGGAGGCATTGACACCGCCACCGGATTACCCCTAGAAACACCAGTCACCGCACCACCAGATTCTAGTGTTGTCACCCTCCTAACCAGCTTAATCGCCGACTTAACCGACAAAGGAATTGCACAAGAAGAAGCCCAATCTTTAGTCAAAGCCGCCCTTTCCCTCCCCGCTGAAGTTGACCTAACTAGCTTAGACCCTATCTTAGCGACCAACAACAACCAACCAGGCGGCGTCCAAGTCTTATCCGAAATGGTGAAAGTCCAAAACTTCATCACTCAAACTGCCGCTTTGATTGACGGTGCATCCAGTGCAGCTAGTCACGATATTGTCAAGGCTGTTGTCAGTTCAATTACCAATCAAATTCAATCTGGTACTGTCTTAAACCTCAGCAATGCCGCAGCCTTAGAACCAATCATTCAGCAAGCAGCCGCTAAAATCCAGCAAATAGACCCCAGTTTCAACAGTCAACAAGTCAGCCAAATTACATCGCAAGCAGCGACAGTAATGGCAACAGCCAATCAGCGCATTGATGCGGCTGTCTCCAACCCAACAGCAACATCAATTCCTGAATCACTTGCCCGCCTCCAACAAGTAGCCTTGGGCCCAACCACTCAAGACTTCAAAGAAGTTGGTACGGGAAATAAACCTATTTCCCAGCTAGTTGCTGACAATACTGGTACTGCTTTAGATAGCAGAATTGAAGCTGTAGTATTGCCTGTTGGGATTGCAACTCCTGTTGTCAGCGGCGATGCTGATTTGGGCAGCAATTCCCCGAATGCAATTCTCGGTACAAATGGCGACGATATCCTGAGTGGCGACAGCGCGAATAATGTATTGATGGGCATGAGGGGCAATGATTCCCTCGATGGAGTTCTGGGGAATGACACTATTTTTGGTGGCAAAGGTAGCGATACAATCCTGGGAAGTAGCGGTGATGATGTCTTGTTTGGCAACCGTGGTGCTGATATCTTGAATGGCGATGATGGTAATGATATTCTTTACGGAGGTAAGGGCGATGATTTACTGTCGGGCGGTTTGGGAATTGATACTTTGGTAGGAGGAATGGGAGTAGATAAGTTCCTACTCTCTACCAATTCCGGTACTGATACGATTACTGATTTTGAAGTCGGTCAAGACTTGTTAGTATTGGGTAACGGGTTGAGTTTCTCGCAATTGGCTATTGCTCAAGATAGCGGTTCGACTTTAATCCGGTTTGCACAAACTGGGGAGATTTTAGCTTCTCTGGCTGGAGTTTCTGCTAGCAGTATTAGTGCTGCTAATTTCGGATTGATTTGAGAATTGGGCAGGGAAACGGCATTGCCCATTAGTGTCAACTTAAGCTTTTAGTCCGTTAGTCTTCTCGCTCATCCGTCAGTCCGCCAGGGGTTGAAACCCCTGTCTAATAGCTAAAGTCCTCGCTATGAGGACTAATGAGTTCTTCAGTCCTCATAGCGAGGACTTTAGCTTTGAGACAGGGAATAAATTCCCTGTCGGACTATCGGTTTTACCTTAAGTTGACACCAATTGCGCTGTTGCCGTGTCCTCAATTGCCGTGTTATCGATCGTTATATCCGATCGCCCAATCGGGCAATTTCATCATCCAATCCGGTTGATTTTACCCATTACCCGAAATCAGGATACGGCTGTGCCTTGTCCCTACAATCGATCGCGTGATGCTTAAATCCGAGCGAGGAAAATTGATTATTTTAGGGTAGGGAAACGGCAATGCCGTGTCCTCCGTTGCCTTCAATCCGCGCAGGGGGATTTTGTCTGTGTAGACGCGGTTTCAACCGCCGAGTATCTGTATAAAATGCGGATTTAATCTAACATTCCAAATCAGCACCGCTGATATCGCATTCCCGGTAACTGCGAAACTAATCCCAACAATTCCAACTGCAAAAGTATACTAGAAACTGTTCCCGCTTCTAATCCAGACACTTCCACAATTACATCAAAAGAAATCGGCCCAGATACGATCGCACTTAACACCTTAGCCAATTCTGGCTCCAACAGCGGCCCTTGCTTCTCAACCGTCGGATTTGGAGGAAATAGCGACAACTGCTCGGCTCTATCCAATTTTGGCATAGCTCCGAGCATTTCCAACAACCTGTCTTCGCTTAAGTGTCGATCGCTACTCGGCAGAATCGGATGAGCACCTTTACTCAGCAACTCCAAACACCCAAAGGAACGCTCATCATCCAATCTTGCTGTCAAAACATACACATCCCGACAAAAATCATTCGCTTGATAAGCAGTAATTAAAGCACCAGATTTATGCGGAGCTTCTATCACGATTGTAGCGCGACTTAAGCCAGCAATTATGCGATTTCGGCGCGGAAAATTAGTTTTATTCGGTTGAGTCCCCGCCGGATATTCACTAATTACCAATCCCTGCTGCAAAATGCGATCGCACAACCTCTCATTTTGTTTAGGATATACAATATCTACCCCCGTCCCCACCACTGCGAAAGTCCTTCCTCCCGCCTCCAAACAGCCTGTATGAGCCTCTGTATCAATGCCCGCCGCCAATCCCGAAACCACAGTAAAACCGCTTCTAGCTAAAGCCGTACTAATTTTGCGAGTCCACCTTCTGCCGTATTCCGTTGGGCTGCGAGTACCAACCATTGCCACCGTCGGCGTAATTCCTTGATTCTCTTTGCGATCGACATTACCGCGATAATACAACACTGGTGGCGGATTGGGAATTTCCAATAATAAGCGGGGATAATCTGAATCGGCGGGCGTCCAAAAACTGGGATTTTTTATAAGATGTTTTTCGAGAAATTCTTCAGGATTGAGTTTAGTTCGTTCTTGGGAAATTGTTTCAATTATCTGCTTACCAAACCCTTCGACTCGCATGAAATCTACTGGTTTTGCCGTCCAAGCTTCTGCCAAACTATTGAAATTTTGGTGCAATCTTTGCAACAAAATCGGCCCGATACCGTTAATTTGCGACCATGCCAACCAGTAAGCGCGTTCTTCTACCAAGGAGTTACCCTCAACTTATATGAAAATAATTTTATCATTTTTGGTTGAATATATAGAAATCCTAAATCATTTGTAAATTTCTTACTCCCTCCCCGAACCCGCGGGGAGGGTTGGGGTGGGGCAAAAAAATACTACTCCTGCAAAGATTGCTATAAATATTTTTTACGAACCGCGAAGGCGCTAAGAAGGCGAAGGGAATTAAGAGGGAGGTTGACAATTACTGGCTAAGGATCGCGAATTAAATAACTTACAATTTTAATTGTTATTGTGGGATGGGCTCTTATAGCCCGTCCACTCATGACGGGCTCTTATAGCCCATCCCACTTTCAAGAGTGGAAGTTATTTAATTCTCATTCCTAAGCTTTCCAATCAACGAAACGCACGTAAATATAACCAATAATTTCTCCGATCACAGTCCGAAAACCTTCGCTCGATTTCCACCATTCTTGGGGATTGTAATCTTGCGGTTCAGCAGCTATAATCCCGACTTTAATGTCAGGATTCAGCACTTCTTTGAAAATAATCCAACTTCTGCGGGCGTGAGGGCCAAAAGAATAAAGATTAATTGACTCAACTTTTATGGCAGAAGCACCTAGCCAATCCTGAAGTGCGATCGCAGAAGCAGCAGTGCGGTGTTTGAGAACACTCGCTGCTGGTACTGCTACTACTTTGTTTTTATCAAATCCTAGCGCAATACAAGTCGCGGCAGCTAGTTCGGCATAATTTTTATATTCAGCAAGATAGTAGCCTTTACTTAAAGGAACTCCTGTGGTAACTAATTGGCGGTATTCGCCTTTTTTGAATTCGGCGATCGCACTTTGGATCGCATAATCGGGCAACCAGCCTTCGACAACCAAAACATCTGCTTTAATCGGCGCATTTACCGCCAAAAACGGATGGATATTTGTGATAATTAAGAGCATTGTAATTATTAATCCCATCAGAGCAATTACCCAACCTTCCTTGGTAACTGCCCACATTTCTCGGCGGCGGATTAGACGAATTCTCATTTTAACTAGCTCTAGATGTTTTAGGGTATGGAGGCAGATTCGGCGAGACTGAGAAAGAGGGAAATAGTGGGAAAGTGATAGAATTTCCCAATGCCCCATGCCCCATTCCCAATGCCCCATTCCCAAATTATTGGTGTTTCAGATACTCAAAAACGCTTTTATCCCCGATATCCTGCGGCATTGGTTGAAAAAACTTACGCACAGCAAAGATGATAAACAAAGCCGCCCAAACAGCCAGCAAAAATTGTTCATTTTCGGCTGACAAAAATCCGAAAATATGTCCTAAAATTAACAGAGGGACTCCCGGAGTCAAAAACTTAGTTTCGAGGCGATTAAAGCAGAATGCTTCCTTAAAATAAATGCCATTTAAGGCTGCAAAAGTAAAGCCAATTCCCCACAATGTGGCGGGATGTTCGTACACTGCTAAAGCTAGAGGTTGGCTGCTTTGTAGGGCGACAAACAATGCTGCCGCGCCGCCGATCGCCCAAAACGCCTGTAGTGTGCGGTGCAGCGCAATCATGTAAATGTGAATAGTTGCCAAGCTGACGCCTAAAGCTATCCAGAAACAAGCAAAAACAGGCGTTACAGCTTGGATTGCCATCGGGTTGTCGCCCTGTTGCAGCACCAGAGTAGTGCCGATCGCAAAACACAGCGCCGCCACCCCCAATCCGGCGCGGTAAATCAACACTCCCGTGCGATCGTTTTGAGTAATCGTAAACTCGCCGAATTGTCCTTGATAGACTGGCGATTCATCAGGTGATTTCAGTAGTTGCATTACAGCTTCCTCCTATCAGACACAATGTACTTCTGCCAAGATATACTTTATTGATAAACCGAGCCAGCGAGACCGAGCGATGCCTAAATTTAACAAGCCTAAACTTAACCAGCCTAAAGTTAACAAATCTAAAGTTAACAAATCTAAAGTGGACGATCGCCCAGAGCAAAGCCAATCCCTTCCTTCACAATCCGAACTTCCTCCAGTTCAGCTTGATGAAACCATTGTAGCAGGCAGAAGACCCAAACCGGTCAACGACTTTCAGAGGCTGCTGGAGGAATTATCCGAATTGAGAGCGGGGTTCGATCCAGAAATGTTAGCGCATCTCGATGAAAATCTCCCATTTAATACCAAGCAATTTGAAACTAAAATCAGTAAAATTTTGGGGTCAAAAAATATTGATTTCAGCCTAAAAAATTCCGTCAAATATCTAGAGTACATCAAGCAAAATATTCAACTACCCTGCCACGTTACCGGCATAGAAGAGTTTGAATGGGAAGAAGAATATACAATGGGTTCCGGCAGCAAAAAAGAATATGCACGGCTCAAAAAAACTCAACCTTCTTATACTGATAGATTCACAATTAATCGGTTGGAGGATTTGGTGCTTCAGGAAGAAGGCATATTTGTGGAAGTGCAGCGCGTCAGCGATCGCCAAAAGTTTATGTTGCCTTTATCAGAGTTAGAATCCGTTGATGTAATCTCCCGAAACAATCAGTTATTAGATGATTATGCCGTGTGGTTTATCAATTATTAAGGAAGAGTGGAAAAGTGAAAGAGTGGGGGAGTGGAAGAGGCGAAGACTGGGAGAAGGGGAAGAGCGAGGGATGGGAAAAATCTTCCTTCTTCCTTCTTCCTTCTTCCTTCTTCCTTCTTCCTTCTTCCTTCTTCCTTCTTCCTTCTTAATTAAATGGAAGCCGGCAAGTGCGATCGCGAAACCAAAGCCAAAGCTTCAACCAAACTGCGAACAGCCGCAATCATCGCCACTTCGCTATTAAGCTGGCTAACAGCAGAACCGACACCAACACCCGCAGCACCGGCTCCAATAGCGAGGGGTGCGGTGACGCTGGAGATACCGGAAGCGCAGAGTACGGGGATGGATACGGCGCGGGAAATTTCAAAAGCGGAGGCCAAAGTAGGCGCTGCTTTTTCAATTAATCCCAAGGTGCCAGCGTGAATTGGTTGAGCGCTAGTGCCACCTTCGGTTTGGATGATGTTAGCCCCAGCTTTGACTAATTCAATTGCTAATTGCACTTGTTTGTCGAGTGTCAAAATGTGGGGAACTGTCACAGAAAGAGTGATGTTTGGAAATAGCGATCGAGTTTCGCGAGTCAACTGCAAAACTTCCTCAGCTTCAAAGCGGCGGCCTTCTGCGTAGAAAGCATCAAAGTTACCAATTTCAATCAAATCAGCCCCAGCTTCTACCGCAGGCACAAACTTTTCCGGTTCCACAGCAGATACACAAATTGGCAAATCTGTCAACTGTTTTGCCATCAATACCAAATCGCGATCGGCAGCAATATCGACAAAGGAAGCACCGCCGAGATCCGCTGCTTTGACGACAGCAGCAACGTTGGCGGCATCAAAATTATTTAAACCGCTGATAATTTTCAGGGCGCGACCTTGCTCAAAAGCGCGCTGCAATTTAGAATTTACACTCATCGTTAGTTTTCCAACTCAAAAAATTTCTTAGACTCATTTTGACACGAATTAGAACAATTTTTGATTTTTAATTCTTAATTTTTAATTACTACGCGGCTGGCGAAATTTGTAAACATCTTTGATAACTTGTGCCCAGCCGTCAGAGAGAGATTCGAGAATACGAGATCCTTTTTCTTTCGTCGCCGCCGTCGCATCGCCCAACACACCGCTTTCAGTCAACTCTCGCGTCAGCCAAGCAAAAGGCAAATTCCCTTCCATACTCAGCAAACTCTCTGTTGGTAAACCCTGCGGATAGTCGCAAACTGCCAGTTCCATTTTCACCTGTTCGGGCAAAATTGACAACATCAAACTCGTTTCTGCATCACCCGCGTGAATTCCCAACTCCAACTCCTTGGCAGTTAATAATTCAGCAGCCACATTAGGAACGCGCCAAACAAACAGCGGAAAAACCGAAAAATCCTGATATTTTTGATGAATATCCCGCGCCGCAATTTCCATCACCTGTGGCTGTCCGCCGTGACCATTCATTAACACTAATTTCCGAAATCCAGCCTGATAAATACTGTCTGCAATTTCGCCGATTACTGCTAAAAGTGTCTGAGCACTGAGCATAATTGTACCGGGAAAATGGCAGTGTTCGTTCGACTTACCATAGTACAAAGGCGGCAAAGCATAGGCGGGAATATTTGCCTCTAACTTTGCCAGGGCTTTGCCTGTAACTGCCGCGCTAATTGCCGCATCTACAATTAAAGGCAAATGAGGGCCGTGCTGTTCGATCGCACCTAGCGGCAGAATTATCACAGTATTTTCCTTATCCGGCATAGACTGAATTTCTGTCCAAGTCAGATATGGAAAAAAGCGTGATTCTGGAATAAAATTGTGCATATTACGATTCTACAAGCTCAAGGGCAAAAGTTATGAACACATTTGAGCGCCTAAAGATCGAGGGGTTTCGCCGTTTGTTTTCGGCAGAGGTGGAAATGCGAGATCTGACAGTGATGATTGGTGCTAACGGTGTTGGGAAAAGTTCTTTCTTAGAAATATTCTCACTTTTAGCAGCATCAGCGAACGGTCAGTTACAGTCCAAAATTTCAGAGTTGAGCGGTCTAACTCAGATGATAACATTAGACCGGGCTGATAGCGTGTCAATCTCCTTATCGATGCCTATAGAGAATCAGGAACCGCTTAACTATTCTCTGAAACTTGCAACCAAAGGTCAATTCTATGAAATTGGTTCAGAAACTCTAATCCAACAGCGCGATCCCAATGCTTCTCAACCTTTTAAGTATATTGAATCTCGCGGTTTAGATGTCAAATATTTCAGTCCAGACGATGAAAAGCTACTACGTCCAAACTGGCAGTACAATCCTTTGGAAAGCTCACTCGCTCAGGTTCCTAAGATGTATCGGGAACCAGAAACATTGAGACAGCACTTAGCTTCATGTAGCTTTTATAAGGCTTGGGAATTGAATCTTTCCCCTCAAAGTCCTATACGTTTACCTCAATCTATGCGTCCTGCAACTTTGCCCGGTACTAAGGGAGAAGATTTAGTTTCATGCCTTTATTATCTGCGAGAAACAGATCCAAATCGATTTGAAATTATTCAAGATACACTGGCGGCAGCTTTTCCTGATTTTGAAAGGTTGAGTTTTCCGCCAGTAGCAGCCGGAACTTTAGCAATGACTTGGAAGGATCGAAATTTTTCTCATCCTTTTTATATGCACCAACTATCCGAGGGAACGCTGCGATTTCTATGGTTAATCACCTTACTGCAAAGTCGAGATTTGACCGCTGTCACGCTGATTGATGAGCCGGAAGTTAGTTTACATCCAGAGTTGTTACAACAACTAGCTCATGCTATGAGAGAAGCTTCTCAAAGAACTCAACTAATTGTAGCAACTCATTCAGATAGACTGATCGGATTTTTAGAGCCTAAAGAGGTGCTTGTCTGCAATACTGAAGATGGATTAACAACTCTAACTTGGGCTGACTCTATAGAATTAGAACACTGGTTAAAAGATTATAGCTTGGATCAGCTTTGGGCAATGAATATCATTGGAGGCAGACCGTGAAGATTGCTATTTTGGTTGAAGGAGCAACGGAAATGGCATTTAAGTCTAACCTGCAAGAGTTTCTTCAGTTACGCCTGGGACAGCAGATGCCAAAATTAAAGTTTATACCTTGTAACGGTCGCATTCACAAAGGAAAGAAACTCAGGGTCATCGTGGAAAATTTATTGACTGGTAAAGATGCCTGTGATGCTGTAATTGCATTAACTGATGTTTATACAGGCACTAAAGATTTTAAAGATGCAGCGGATGCTAAGGCTCAAATGAAAAATTGGGTAGGGAACAATCCTAAATTTTATCCCCATGCAGCTTCCCATGACTTTGAAGCTTGGCTGTTACCTTTTTGGTCAAAAATTCAGCAAATATCAGGAGGCAATAGAGCCGTTCCTAGCGGTTCTCCTGAACTGGTCAATCACAATAATCCACCTTCTTATCGGATTAAAGAAATATTTGAACAGGGAAAACGTCGCAGTTATGATAAAGCACGGGATGCCAAAAGAATATTAGAGGGACAAAATCTCATGGAGGCTGCCGCAGTCTGTCCAGAATTAAAGGCTTTTCTGAATACTATTTTATCTCTTTGTGGGGGCGAATTGATTCCTTGACCCGCCCAAAAACGGATACGAGCCCGCCATTCCTGTTGTGGAAAAAGCGAGATTTTAGACCAAGCTCTGGCGCGGGTTTCAGACCTTGCTCGCTATATGTATATAATGTGCTGTGCGGTCACGCAAGCACTCCTAAACAACGCTTTTTACTTTCCCAAGAGCTCCTCCTATCATCAAGCGTGCAAGCTTTCACTCTTCGTGCGAGCATCTTGGCCGCTAAAAATATATAAAGCGATCGGGATGCTCGCACTCCTAAAAAAGGCTTTTTACAAAATTCGACTGCTCCCAATCAACTAGCCTGAAAACTAAAAAGTAATTTCCAAGATAGCTCACATATTCTGTATGTGGGTAGATAATATATAAATATAGCAGATGCTTTAACAGCGTGGTGATAGACGCTCGCCAGCTCAAACCGAAAGACGTAGAGATGACTAATTGATGGAAGCTTGGCAAACCCCACAAACTAATTTAACCGACATTCCGATCGCCGATGAACTGTCGCGCCGCATCCCTCGATCGCACGATCGAAAAGCAGAAAACCGAGCGCTGCAAACGCTGGCTCGACAATTGGCAACCTCACCGCACAGGCTGCTAAAAACACTCGTTGCGATCGCTCAAGATTTGTGCGACGCCGGAAGCGTCGGAGTCTGCTTGCTAGAAGAAAATGCAACTTCCGAACAAATCTTTCGGTGGGAGGCCTTAGCGGGAGCGTGGGAAGCAGCAGAACATAAAAACACACCCCGCAAATTGCGTTTGTCGGGCACCGGGATCGATCGCCAAACTCCCCAGCTTTACTTTGCTCCCGAACAATATTTTACCGACTTACAACAGTTAGAATTGCCGATCGCCGAAGCGTTAGTCGTGCCACTGCAAGCAGAAAATCAATCGCTGGGGGCAATATGGATTGTATCTCACGAGGACGATCGCCAGTTCGATGCCGAAGACTTGCAGATCGCGATCGCCCTAGCAGACTTTGCCGTTGCCGCCGTACAAATCGATCGCGCCCATCAAACCAAAGAAGCTTTGCGAGAAAGCGAAGAACGCTGGCAGCTAGCCTTGCAGGGCAACAACGACGGCATTTGGGATCAGAACCTGCAAACGAATTGCCAGATCCTGAGCGATCGGTGTTTAGAGATTTTGGAACGTCGGCCCGAAGAAGTCAAAAACTTCAGCCAATTTTTGAGCTACGTTCATCCCGATGATGTGGAGATCGTGCAAAGCAATTGGCAGCAGCACTTGCATCGAGAAACCTCACATTACTGCTGCGAGTACCGCATCCGTTGTGGGGACGGGCGCTACAAATGGGTTTTAGCCAGAGGGCGAGCAATTTGGGACGAGTCAGGCAATCCCGTGCGCGCCGTGGGTTCCCTCACAGATATCAGCGAGCGTAAACAAACAGAAATTGCCTTAAAACAAAGCGAAGAACGTTTGAGCATCGCCATCGAAGGCTCAGGCATGGCAACCTGGGATTTAGACGTGCGAACAAATCGAGTAATTTGGTCGGCGACCCATTTCAGCATTTTGGGCTGCCAACCGGTACCAGGCGGGGAAGCAAGCGCGGTTGTGTGGGAAAACTGCGTGCATCCAGACGACTTCAAGCAAGTCATGCAAGCAGCCAAAACAGCTCGGCAAACCCGATCGCTCTACTCCCCCGAATACCGGATCATCCGCGCCGACAACGGAGAAATCCGCTGGTTGAGCGCGTTCGGGCGCTATCTCTACGACGCAGCAGGCGAAGCAGTGCGGTTTATCGGAGTATTATTTGATGCTACCGATCGCAAAAAAGCCGAACTCGCCCTACAAGAAAGCGAACAAACCGTGCGGCGTCAACTTGTAGAGATAGAGTCGCTCTACCAAACAACTCCCGTGGGTTTAGCCGTTTTAGACACAGATTTGCGGTTCGTGCGGATCAACCAGCGGTTTGCCCAAATGAACGGCTTG
This sequence comes from Microcoleus sp. AT8-B5, assembly GCF_036705565.1. Taxonomy (NCBI): domain Bacteria; kingdom Bacillati; phylum Cyanobacteriota; class Cyanophyceae; order Oscillatoriales; family Microcoleaceae; genus Microcoleus; species Microcoleus sp. AT8-B5. The sequence goes on along the minus strand of NZ_JAUBUY010000050.1, from coordinate 29,069 downwards.
GCAGTAGAAAGGCACATCGGCCATACCCTGCGCGAAATTGTCCCCGACTGGGCAGACACAGCCGAACCTTTGTTGGGACACCTTCTAGACACCGGAGAACCGATCCGGAATTATGAACTCACCGGTGCAACTAGGGATCAACCCACAGTTGTTCGCACTTGGCTCCAGAATTGGTGGCCGCTCAGAGACAGGGGCCCAGAGATTGTGGGGATTCATATCGTGGTACAGGAAATTACCGCTCGCAAAATGGCAGAACTCGCCTTGCAAGAAAGCTACAACCGTTTCCAATTAGCTACAAGGGCGATCGACGGCATGGTGTTTGAGTGGGATTTGGCAGCAAACTCAGTTTACCGTTCCCAGGGACTGTGCTCGATCGTCGGTGTCTACCCAGAGGATGCACCTGCAACACCAGAGTGGTGGAGAGAACGCATCCATCCGGTCGATTTGGCACGCATCCAAGCCGGGGGGCAATCAATCTTGAATATTCCCGATCGCTATGAAATCGAGTACCGAGTCCGGCACGAAGACGGGCGCTGGATCGATGTTTGGGAGCGCGGCTGTTCGATCCGCAACCAGCAAGGTGAAGCGACCAAAATAGTCGGCTTCACCAGCAACATTACCCAGCGTAAACAAGCAGAAGCAGCACTGTGCGATCGTGAAACCCACCTGCAGTTGATTCTCGACAGCGCCAAAGACTACGCCATCTTCACCATTGACACCGACGGACACATTACCAGTTGGAACGCAGGGGCCCAGAGATTGCTGGGCTATTCCGAAGCCCAAATCGTCGGGCAGCACGGACGCATCATCTTCACCCCAGAAGACTCAGCAGCCCGGATGCCGGAAGCAGAAATGCACAGCGCCCTGACTCAAGGAAAAGGAGAAAACGAGCGCTGGCACCTCCGCAAAGACGGCAGCCGCTTTTGGGGCAGCGGGCTGGTGATGCCCCTGCGCGACGCAGCAGGCGAGGTGCAAGGTTTCCTGAAAATTATGCAGGACAAAACCGAGCGCCGGCAAATAGAAGAAGCACTGCGGCACAGCGAAAATCTCTACCGCACCCTCGCCGATGGCGTCCCGGAATTAATGTGGATCAACACCGCCGACGGCAGGTTAGAGTTTTGCAACCAACACTGGAAAACCTATACGGGCATGAGGCCAGAATTGCCGATGCCTGCGCCGGTGCTGCAATTATTTCATCCTGATGATCTGCCAGCAGTTGTCGCCACGCGCACTCCTGCGATTGCAGCCGGGGAAGCCTACGAATTCGAGTGTCGGGTACGCAGGTTTGATGGTAATTACCGCTGGCATCTAGCGCGACTTGTACCCGTCAAAGACAGGAAGGGAAAGGTGGTGCAATGGGCTGGTATCGGCATTGATATTGACGATCGCAAACGAGCAGAAGAAAGCTTAGCAGAAAGCGACCGCCGCTTTCGCTTCCTCGCTGAGTCGCTGCCCCACCTGCTTTGGAACGTAAGTTCCGGCGGGGAAATTCGCTTTACCAATCAACAACAATGGTTGGAATATCTGGGAATGTCTTACGAGGAAGCCGCTCAAAGCAATTGGCAATACCTAGTCCCGCCCTCGGATTTGGCAGAATCTTGGGCCCGCTGGGAAGAATGTCTAATCAGCGGAGAAGTTTATCAAGTTGAGCTGCGCCTCCGGCGGGCAGCAGACCAAATGGAACGCTGGCATTTGTCCCGCGCGGTGCCAATTCGCGACGCAGGAGGCCAGATTGTCGAGTGGATCGGTACGAATACTGATATTCACGATCGCAAACAAGCCCAACTTAACGAGCAGTTTCTCTCCGATCTCGAAGCCCGCTTGCGACAGCGCTTCAACCCCACAGAAATGTTGTGGGAAGCCATGAAAAGTCTGGGAGAATATTTAAAGGTCGATCGCTGCATCTGGCACGAAATCGATTTAGAAGCCGATCGGGCAATTGTCCACCAAGACTGGCACCAGTCCGACATTGCCAGCGCCGCCGGCACCTATCAAATCTCAGACTTTAAGACGCCAGAACTGAAAGCTCTGTCTATGGCAGGTCAAACCCTTGTCATCTCAGATATCGCTACTTACCCCCATACAGCGCATTTATTCGATAACTACGGTGCCGTTTGTATTCGCGCTTTGGTCGATGTTCCCTGCCTTCAGGAAGGGCGCTGGGTGGCTCTTTTGCTGGTGACATCAAGGGTGGTGCGGCACTGGCGGCCCGATGAAGTTTGGCTGATGCAAGAAGTGGTGGCTCGCCTCTGGACGGTGATCCTGCACGCGCGAGCTCTGCATGAGCTGCACGAAAGCGAGGCTCGGTTCCGCGCTCTAGCTGACAACATCGCTCAGTTGGCTTGGATGACAGATGCTGCTGGGGGGATTTTCTGGTATAACAAACGCTGGTTTGACTACACAGGCACCACCCTAGAAGAAATGCTAGGCTGGGGCTGGCAAAAGGTGCACCACCCGGAACACCTCGATGGCGTTGTGGAAAAATTTAGGCGCTGCATTGAAACAGGCGAACTCTGGGAAGATACTTTCCCCTTACGGGGCAAAGACGGATCGTACCGCTGGTTTCTCTCCCGCGCCGTGCCGATTCGCGACGAGCAAGGCCAGGTGCTGCGCTGGTGTGGCACTAACACCGATATTACCGATCGCAAAGTTGCAGAAGCAGAACGGGAAAGCCTTCTAGCACGGGAAAAGGCAGCGCGGGAAGAGGCAGAACAGGCTAACCGCGTCAAAGACGAATTTTTGGCTGTTTTGTCCCACGAATTGCGGACTCCCTTAAACCCGATTATGGGCTGGGCGAAGCTGCTGCAATCGAATCTTCTGACACCCCAAAAGCAGCGTTATGCCTTAGAGACGATCGAGCGCAACGCCAAACTGCAAACCCAGCTTATCGAAGATTTGCTCGACGTGTCGGGGATTCTGCAAGGCAAGGTTAGCTTGAATATTGCACCTGTGGATTTAGCCGAGGTCATCGGCGCTGCTATTGAAACGGTGCGTCTGGCGGCCCAAGTCAAGTCGATTCAAATCACCACTCAATTTGCACCGGATCTGGGCCCGGTGTTGGGCGATGCGGGCAGACTTCAGCAGGTAGTCTGGAATTTGCTGTCAAATGCCGTCAAGTTCACCCCGCCGTCGGGCAAAATCCAAGTCGTTCTCGATCGGGTGGACACCTTGGCCCAAATTACTGTAACTGATACGGGAAAAGGTATCGAACCTGATTTTCTGCCCTATGTATTCGACTACTTCCGGCAAGCTGACAGCTCGATGACGCGCAAGTTTGGCGGATTGGGTTTAGGATTGGCGATCGTCCGCCATCTCGTCGAACTCCACGGCGGTACAGTGAAATCTGACAGTCCCGGCGAAGGACAAGGTGCAACCTTGACTGTCAGGATACCTCTGATGCCGATCCAGTCTCAGACAAGTCCTGCGGGAACTGCGTCGCCGGATCAATCCTTCAATTTGAGCGGTGTCAAGGTGTTAGCGGTGGATGATGAGGCCGATGCGCTAGATTTAGTGGTTTTTCTGCTTGAGGAGTGTGGGGCAAGTGTTACAGCAGTTGCTAACGCGGCCGATGCCTTGGCGGTTTTAACTGAGTCTGTGCCGGATTTGCTGTTGAGCGATATTGGAATGCCCGACACTGACGGTTATATGTTGATGCGACAGGTTCGGGCTCTGGCGCCCGACAAAGGGGGACGGATTCCGGCGATCGCCCTCACGGCTTATGCTGGAGAAATTAACTATCAGCAGGCCCTGGCTGCGGGGTTCTGGCGCCACATTGCTAAGCCTTTAGACCCCGACAAGTTGGTGCAGGCGATTGGGGAGGTACTCGAGCGATCGGGCAAAAACATTGTTTAAAGTGTTTTTGTGTCGGAAAAGTATTTATTTAATGAACCGCGAAGACGCAAAGAACGCAAAGGAGGGAGGGAAGAAGATAGGAAGAAGTTAATCATCTCAATTCCGCTTATATCTGAGATATTGCACCATTTTTATGAACAGGCTTTCCGGCCTGTTCATAAAAATCTGATTGACAATGGTACAATATCTCAGATGTAACCAATTTAATCGTCGATCGATCGCGCATCATCTCCAATAAAAAAACCTCACAGATGGAGGTTTTTTGATGATTATTGGTGCTAGTCGGACAGGTTAAAACATCCTGTCCCTGCATGATGCCCACAGCACTAAGACTCAATTCTTAGCGGTAGTCACTTCGCACGGCAGGCTCGCGATCGCTGGTTGTAGTTGTATAGCGGACATTTTCTTCACGTTTGCGGGGAATCAAGCCCAACAAACCAGACAAACCTAACAATCCCAACCATCCCCAATCAAAATCGCGATCGTTCTCAGCATTGTAGACATCGGAGCGAGGAGTGGTGGTGGTTGTAGTGTTGTTAGTACCGCCAGTTGTATCTGTCTGAGCTGAAGCAGGCAGATGAGCTGGTGCTAGGGCTAACCCAGCAGCTATAATACCTGCACCGATTGCTTTGGATAAATCAGAACGTTTCATAATTCAAATGCTCTCTGTTGGCTAAAATCTTTAACTATCAAAACTATATCGATTGGCTTTTAAAGTTAAATCCATCTCTAGCGGTAAACATTGCTAAGTTCCACGTATAACTACAGATTGATATCAAATTTTTAGCAGGCGCACAAAATTAAAAATTGCTCGCAGAGGCACTCCGACACTAGAAATAGCGGGTCTGACCGAAAGCATCCAGGATACCCGCCACGTGATTCATTCCGAAAGCAGACTCAGGACCGGTGAAATAAAAAACCTATATCCGATGAAACTTGCCGAACGTATTTATCCGTAAGGTCAATGCTTCAATCTAAAACCTAAAATCTAAAATCTAAAATCGATTGACACCTCACCCGGTTGTGAGGCAGTGCGACAGTCTCGACAATAGACAAGGTGTTGTTGACAAAAAAAGGTAAACTCAGATATTGCACAGATAAGTGTTGGAACTCGATCGACGGAGATAGAAACTTTTGGGTATAGAGCTACGCAGCTACGTATTTCTAGACAACTTGCAGCCACAGCACGCAGCATACATCGGCACAGTCGCCGCCGGATTCTTGCCGCTGCCGGGGGATGCGTCGCTGTGGATAGAAATCTCGCCCGGTATCGAAATTAACCGAATTACCGATGTCGCCCTCAAATCTGCCTCCGTGCGCCCGGGAGTGCAGATAGTCGAACGCTTGTACGGCCTTCTGGAAGTACACTCGAGTCAGCAGGGGGAAACGCGGGCCGCAGGCAAAGCAATTCTAGAATTCATCGGACTCCGCAGAGAAGAAGGTATCAAACCGCGAGTGATTTCCAGTCAAATTATTCGCAATATTGACCCCCACCAAACACAATTAATTAACCGCACCCGCCGCGGACAGTTGCTGCTGGCGGGACAAACGCTTTACGTCTTAGAAGTAGAACCGGCGGCCTATGCAGCGCTGGCGGCCAATGAAGCAGAAAAAGGCGCATCTATTAACATCTTAGAGGTTCAGGCTGTAGGCAGTTTCGGACGGCTTTACCTCGGCGGCGCAGAACGAGATATTATAGCAGGTTCCCAGGCAGCAATTGCGGCGGTGGAAAACGTGACGGGTCGAGAAAATCCAGCAATTGTTGGTCGCAAGGAATAGCCGTTAAAGGAGATGTAATTATGGCAAATACACAGCATTTAGCGCTGTTAAAAAAAGGTGCAGTTAGTTGGATTGAATGGAGAAGTCTCAACCCAAATATAGAGCCGGATCTCAGCGAAGCTAACCTCGCCGAAGCAAATCTCAGAGGTGCGTATCTTTGGCGCTCGAACCTTTTTAAAACAGATTTGTTTAAGGCTAAATTAATTGCGGCAAACCTCGCAGAATCTAATTTTAGTTTAGCAAATCTTGCAGGAGCGCAACTGCTGGAAGCTAATTTAATTAAAGCTAATTTAACTGGAACCAACCTCCAAGCGGCTGACTTCAGAGGATCTGATTTGAGCGGTGCTAATTTAATTGGGGCGGACATTAGCGGTGCCAATCTCCAACAAACCGATTTTGGAGAGGCGAATTTAATCGGTGCGGTGATGTTTCGAGTTAATGCGATGGGCGCGAACCTCAACTGTGCTAATCTCAGTCAAGCCAATCTGACTCAAGCCGAATTGATTGAAGCACATTGCTATGCAGCCAATTTCTCTAAAGCTAACCTCGCGGAAGCTCACTTCACAGCAGCATATCTTTTCCGGGCAAATCTCTGTTTTGCACAGTTGAGCGCGGCAGATTTCCGGTGGGCAAACCTCGGCAAAGCTGATTTGAGAGGGGCTAATTTGACCGGGGCAAATCTCCGGGGAGCGAACTTGGCGGGAGCGAATTTGGGGGAAGCTATTTTGAAAGGAACAATCATGCCTGACGGCAGCATTGTTTCATCATAAGTCTGAGCAACGGAGGACACGGCATTGCCGTTTCCCTACCCCAAAATAATCGATGGCGCTCGCGAGAGATGTAACTATCGCCCGATTAATTGCAGGAAACGGCATTGCCCATTGGTGTCAACAAACACGTTAAACCGATATTCCGACAGGGGTTGAAACCCCTGCCTCAAAGCTGAAGTCCTCTAAAAGAGGACTAAGGAATTATTCAGTCCTCTTTGAGAGGACTTTCGCTATTAGACAGGGAATTCATTCCCTGGCGGACTGCCGGGTAGGCGGGAGGACTAGCGGACGAAAAGCTTAATTTGACACGCCTGGGGCATTGCCGTGTCCTGACTGTGGGTAATATTAATTCGGATGCAACCGGAAACTTATACCGAACTGGCAGTTAATTTCTACCAGGGGGCGATACTTGATAAAGTCCTCTAACGGGCCCTTGATCGGTCGGTGAATTTTGCTGCTGCGTTGGAAGTGTAAACTGATCTTGGAGTCTGCCGGGAGTAGGGAAACAGCCGCTTGGTTGAGGTCCTAGCTGACAAGCTGCAGGCAGTGCCATGATTGAGGCATCGAAGGGATTGACGGCATCTGGGACGCGGAGAATCGGGTCGCTGGAAACTTGCCGCTGCATGACTCGTCGGTAAAGGCCGCTGAGGCGACTAGCATCCCGCTCGATTTCTTTTTCGGGAAAGGCAACGACGCCGCTGGGGGAACCGATGCCTAAATAGTCGCCCAAGTAACCTTGCAAGCTGACGTTGTGGTAAAAGTCTCCTGAAGCTTCAAAGTATTGTCGGTTGAAGTCGTCGGCAATCGGGTGAAATCGCTCTGTTTGTGCTTGAGCTGGTTTGACGTATGCCAGTGCGGCAGAGGCGACAGCGAGAATCAACGCGCCGCTTAGGCTTTTTAACTTTTGACTCATATATTTGGGCCTCCTTAATTAATTCCGATTCCAATTTGACACTCCCTGACCTAAAGGACAGGGATTCTTAATTCAGCGACTGACCTTAAAATGTTGCGTCCTTTCGGCAATCCTTAAACTTTTCAACCGTGCAATTGCACCAATTGACGAGCTTAACTCACAACCACCCCAGAGGGTCTATCTCCAAAAGCGTACTAGGGTACGAACCTAGAGTTCGGGTGTGCCCCACCCTACTTGATTGAAACAAATTATTGATTTTCTGGTGCGTGAGAATGCGTTGATTCCCTAGCTCTGTTTTACAAGGTTTTCGCTACCCTTCTTTTTGCTTTTAAAAAGCTTTCAGGTTCGAGGGTGCCGACTAAAAGCCGCTTCACAACCGCCCACCTTGGGAATTACAACCATGTGTATTCTATCAAAAAGCCGTCAAGCGATTTTAGATTTTAGATTTTAGATTTTAGAATTGAAGCATTGACCCCACGGATAAATACGTTCGGCAAGTTTCATCGGAGACAGGTTTTTTATTTCTGGGTCCTGAGTTGGCGCGTTGGAATGAATCCGGGGGCTTTTATCCTGGATGCCTTCGGTCAAGCGAAGGACGGGATTTTCAACCCAATTTTTTGATAAACTGATTATCGGCGGATTATTTGTGTTTTTTACAGGGTGTGAGTTATGGATGCTGCGGATTTAAAGGTGTTGCGCGATCGACTTCTAGATTTGTTGTGCGAGTTTGCCTATCGCGAAGGCGATTTTATGCTGTCTTCGGGGCAGAAAAGTTCTTATTACATTAACTGCAAACCTGTGACGCTGCACGCTGAAGGTGCTTTGGCAACGGGACGTTTGTTGTTGTCGATGCTGTCGTCGGATGTGCAAGCTGTGGGCGGTTTGACTTTGGGTGCTGACCCGATTGTAACTGCTGTGAGTGTGGTTTCGGCTTTGGGCGATCGACCTATACCAGCTTTAATTGTCAGAAAGGAGACGAAGGGACACGGGACAATGGCGTATATTGAGGGGCCGCTGTTGCCAGAGGGGACGAATGTGGCGGTTTTGGAGGATGTGGTGACGACGGGTAAGTCGGCGATGCAGGCGGTGGAAAGGCTGCGGGCGGCTGGTTATAAGGTCGATCGCGTTTTGTCGCTGATTGATCGAGAGCAAGGTGGTGCGGAGTTTTATCAATCTGTTGGATTGGACTTTGAAACAGTTTTTACGATTAACGATCTGCAAAAGTGGATGGCTAGCAAAAAATAGGCAAAAGTGCGATTCCCCTCGTTACCAGGTTCTACCTGGTAACGCAGATGCTTTCGCTCTGCCTCATGTTAAAAATGGTGCAAGATATCAATCTTAACCACCCAGTTTAAGGCTATGCCAAAAATCCGTTTTATTGACTTATTCTCAGGAATAGGCGGCATGAGATTAGCGTTTGAATCCGCCGCTCGTTCTTTGAATCTGCAAACAGAATGCGTATTAAGCAGCGAAATCAATCCCGACGCTCAATTAGTTTACCATAAAAACTTTGCCGACACACCTTTAGGCGACATCCGATTAATTGACAAACTGCCTGAACATGAAATTTTACTAGCGGGATTTCCTTGTCAGTCTTTCTCCTATGCGGGCAAAAAAGAGGGCTTTGGAGACACCAGAGGCACCCTATTTTTTGAGATTGCAAGGTTAATTGATACCTTTAAACCTCAAGCATTTATTTTCGAGAACGTGCGGGGGCTTGTCAGCCACGACGGCGGCAGAACCCTCGAAACTATTAAGGGCGAAATTAAAAGCCGAGGTTACAGCTTCGATTATTTCTTGCTCAACAGCTCTAACTTTAGTTTACCTCAGAACCGTGTCCGAGTTTACCTAGTAGGAATTTTAAATGCTTCGCCCCAATTTAAGCTAATTACCGACGTAGGCCCAAAAGATTCGCATTCCTCTAGTCATCAACAGCTATCGTTATTTTCCCCGTTAAGTCAACCTGTCACAGTTGCAGATATTTTGGAAGACAATCCAGATCCAAAATATGATTGTTCGCCAGAATTTGTTAATGCCTTGAAACAAATAGTTAACAATGATTTCAGCCGACTGCACGGTAGGCGGCTAATTGACTATCGCGGCGGCAATTCGATTCATTCTTGGGAACTGGGTTTGCGAGGCGAGTGCAGTTTAGACGAAATTGAATTAATGAATCTTTTTATCTTGAAAAGGCGCAATAAAGAATTTGGAGCTGACCAAGATGGCAAGCTATTAACTAAAGAGCAAATAGCTACTTTTTTTGCTCATCCCAATCTCGATGAAATTCTGGATTCCTTGGTAACAAAAAAGTACCTGCAACGGAACAACAATCAATACAAACCTGTATCCGGTAACTTTTCCTTTGAAGTCTATAAATTTCTAGATCCGCAGAAAATTTCTGTAACAATTGTTGCCAGTGATGCTAATAGATTAGGAGTTTACTATCATAACCGAGTTCGCAGGATTACTCCCCGCGAGGCGGCGCGGTTACAAGGTTTTTCCGATAGTTTTATTCTGCATCCTAATGATGATAAAGCTTATCATCAACTGGGTAATAGTGTAAGTATTAATGTAGTTAAAGCTGTTGCTCTAGAAGTTATCCAGAATGTTTTGTGCTCTACCAAACAAAAAGTTAGCGCCTGGTAAATTGGGAAGGGTGGGCGGAGTGTTTCCGCTCACCGTAGCAACTAGCTTTGCGCTACAGGTTCCTTAGCCAAAAAATTATCTAATTCCGCCAAAGCATCGGCATCAAGGTTAGATCGGTGTTTTATGGGGTGGGATTAGAAACTATGTCTGCTCTAATTTTATCAAAATCAGCTCAGGCACTTGGAGGACAAGGGAAAATAAAGTTTTCGGTGCTAAACAAGCGCAAGCTTTCAGGTTCAGAATCTATACCAATCGGCTGATTTTAGCAGAGGGAAATTATAACCTGAGTGAGATATTAACTAGAGAAGATTGTTTTAATATATTAGATGACGACGCAAGGAGAAGCAGTAATGATCTTACCTGCATCTATTAAAAGGAAATGGAAACTACTGGCAACAGCCTTTATTTGTCCTCTGACACTAATTGGTGTTGGCATTCAGCCACAACCCATTCAAGCACAACAAAATCCATCGAAGACTAATGTTGCTGCTTTGCCAGATGGTATTTACCTGTACGGAGATTCGCCACAGCCCAACCAAGTTCTTCAAAACTATATCGTGTTTCAACGCCAGGACGATCGCGTCGTTGGTGCAATCTACGCGCCGCGATCGGACTTTGCGTGCTTCACTGGTAAAATTGAGGGAAATACATTGTACGGGAAGGCAATCTCAGCCGGAAAAGTTCAAACAATTGAAGTCAATACTCAGCTAACAAATCTGCATTCTATTCGCACAATTAGCTCAAACGATCGCCGCATTCTTTCAATGTGCCAAGATACAGCGCAAGTTAACATACCCAGGTAAATCTTTTACCAAGAAATTGGGTCTAAAGCCCCGTCATAAGCTTGACGGCTTTAATTAATTATCAACTTTTGTTAATTGTTTTCTTGAACTTTTTTGCATTGTGTTCATTGTAGAGTACAATAACTAGACTACAGGTTGAATAACCGCCGATACACATGAGACACCACGCTCAAACGACTGGTCGGAAAACAATAATGGTTGGTGGGTGGCGAAAACCACGAAAAACATAGCTGGGCTAACTAATGTAAGCCAAAATCAGAGACTAAACTTTTTATTTCTAAAATGTACTGTGGGGCACACAGAAACAAGAGAAGCAATTCTCGAAAGCTTGGGGAGACAAACCCTCGCGAGGCTATCTAAATTAAGCTCGATATTTGGTTCTTTTGAACGGATACCAGGTTTAAACACTGCCGCAAGGATAGATAGTTTTAAGGTATGTCGCAGAACCAAGAATCCCCTCGCCTTCAGGCAGGGGAGTGTCAACTAGCTAAAATGGTGCATGAGGCTGGCGGTGCGTTACACGGCGTTAACGCACCCTACGAATTAATCCAATTAGCTTTGGGCTACAGGTTCCTTAGCCAAAAACTTCTCTAATTCTGTCAAAGCATCCGCATCAACCTTAGTCTGCATCGGACAGAACTTAGGCCCGCACATCGAACAGAATTCAGCAGTTTTGTAGATATCAGCCGGCAAAGTTTCGTCGTGATATTCCTTTGCCCGTTCTGGATCTAATGACAGCTCAAATTGACGGTTCCAATCGAAATTGTAACGCGCTTTCGAGAGTTCATCATCGCGATCGCGCGCACCCGGACGGCCCCGTGCAATATCTGCAGCGTGAGCCGCGATTTTGTAAGCAATCAGCCCGTTTCGGACATCCTCAGCATTCGGCAATCCTAAGTGTTCCTTCGGCGTCACGTAACACAGCATTGCAGTACCGTACCAACCAGCCATCGCCGCCCCAATTGCTGAGGTAATGTGGTCGTATCCAGGCGCAATATCTGTTACCAACGGCCCCAAAACATAGAATGGTGCTTCGGAACATTCCTCCATTTGTTTCTTGACATTAAACTCAATTTGATCCATCGGAACGTGGCCCGGGCCTTCCACCATTACCTGCACGTCATGTTCCCAAGCTTTGCGAGTTAATTGTCCCAAAGTTTTGAGTTCAGCTAATTGAGCTTCATCCGACGCATCGTGAGTGCAACCTGGGCGCAGAGAATCTCCCAAACTAAACGAAACATCGTATTTTTTGAAGATTTCAATGATGTCGTTAAAGTGAGTGTAGAGGGGATTTTGTTTGTGGTGATGCAGCATCCACCGCGCCAAAATGCCGCCGCCACGAGAGACAATCCCAGTCAACCGATTTTTTACCAAGGGCAAATGCTCAATCAAAATTCCGGCGTGAATTGTTTGGTAATCAACACCTTGTTGAGCGTGTTTGTCAATGATGTGAAGAAAGTCATTTGGCGTCAGACTTTCCATATTACCATGAACGCTTTCTAGTGCTTGGTAAATTGGTACAGTACCGATCGGCACTGGTGAAGCTTTGATAATCGTGGTGCGAATTTCATCCAAATTCCCGCCGCCGGTGGACAAGTCCATCACGGTATCAGCGCCGTATTTCACTGCTAATTTAAGCTTGTCAACTTCTTCTTCCATATTGGAAGAGTTGGGAGATGCACCGATATTAGCATTGACTTTGCACTTGGAGGCAATGCCGATCGCCATCGGTTCCAAATTCGGGTGATTGATATTAGCGGGAATAATCATCCGTCCCCGCGCTACTTCCGCGCGGATCAGTTCTGGCGGGAGATTCTCTCGCTTAGCCACAAAGTGCATTTCCTCAGTAATTACACCTTGGCGGGCGTAGTGCATTTGAGATACATTGGTGTGCCCCTGACGCTTAGCGATCCATTCGGTACGCATATTTAATTTCCTTGATAAACAGCTTCCCTCCGCTGGTATTACCCAGACTCAGGTTCTAAGGGTGTTTTCTCAGCCCTGATATTCGGGCACCCCTAGCTAAGCTGTTGATTGTATCACCGATTTCTGTGCGCCACGGCAGCAACTAAGGAAATCTTAATATTGAGAGATAGATGAGGGGAGCGATCGGTCTATAATATCTAATAACTCAGGCAGAAAGGAAGCTACAAGATGAATACATTTGAGTCAAACAGTGAGCCATCTTCCCCCAACGATCTAGGGGATGAGGAACAGGAAAACGATATTCAGGATAGCGGGGAAGATGATAGCGCGGAAGATGAGGAGGACATTATTCCCTCCAGATTCTCCCTAGCAGTTGATCGAAGAGATTTTGATGTAGAGGGTCTAGTTAGACGCCTGGAAAGCGAAGACGTATTTATTCCCGACTTCCAGCGTGCTTATGTCTGGAAACCAAAACAAGCATCGCGTTTTATAGAATCACTCTTGCTTGGTCTTCCAGTTCCCGGCATCTTTCTAGCAAGAGAGCGAGATACAAAAAAACTGCTGGTGATTGATGGTCAGCAAAGATTACGTAGCCTTTTATATTTCTACAAAGGCAAGTTTCCTAACAGTCGGCAGTCGTTTGCTCTGAAAGGGGTTCATACAGAATTTGAGAGAGAGACATATAAATCACTGAAAGACCCATACAGACGCCAATTAGATGACTCGCTTGTATCCGCTACAATTGTCGAGCCACTTTCTCAAGGCGAGGACAGTAGTATTTATTATATCTTTGAAAGGCTAAATACCGGAGGTACTATCCTTAAACCGCAGGAAATTCGTGCTTGCATCTATCACGGCGAACTCAATAATTTGCTAGGGCAACTCAATCAAAACCCAGCGTGGCGTGACATATTTGGTCTCCCAGATAAAAACGGGAAAGATCGAGAACTTATTTTGCGATTCCTGGCTTTTTACTTCGAGGGCAACGATTATAAGCCTTCTCTAAAAGAATTTCTAAATCAATACATGAGGCAAAATAGACACCTTGCCCGCCAATCGGAAGAACAAATAATAAACGCATTTATCCCAACGATTGAAGCGATCCATAAAGGTCTTGGTAACAAAGCTTTTAAACCTCAAAAAATATTGATACCTACTTACTTTGAAGCTGTAATGGTCGTTATTGCCCGCAGGTTAGAACAAGGCAAAATTAATAATCTTGAACAACTGGGAGAACGCTATAAATCACTTATAGAAGATGAGAATTTCAGTGGAGTCGCTCAAAAAATACGTAATCTTACTAGCGCCGATAATGTTAGGGATAGGTTAAAATTTGCGTCCAATTATTTAGGAGATTTGGAATAGTAAGTGTTGCAGAAAAGTAGCGTTAATTATGATTATAGATTCCTGTGTTTCAGCTCTAACCTCTCGCTATAAATGAGCCACAAATTCTCTATAAGTGCAAGACAGCAGTTGATTGCCCACCTAATAGAACTTGCGCTGATTTGGGCTGTTAAATATATTGTAAGGCAAGATAGCAGTATGTTTGCGAGTGGCGCGATCGCCCTAACCCAATATAAAATCAACGCTCACTTCTAAATCGGGAAAAGCCAGCGGCGCAACTTGTTGACCGCGCCAAAACTTGAGCATTAAACTATAACCGTTCGGGCCGGGCTGACGGTAAACTTCCAAACAATTTTCAACTAAATCTACCAGCCAAACTTCCTGAATGAGCGATCGCGCGTAAATCGATCCTTTCACATCTCTGTCATAATCAACCGTACTATCTGAAACCTCAACTAACAGCAAAACTTCAGACGGTACTGGATGGGCTGTGGCGTAGTAATCAGCGCGAGGTTGCAACAATACAACATCCGGTTGAGGTTCAGTGCGCTCAGTCAACTGGATAGGGTCTTGGACACCCAGAGTGGCCCGATCTTCTGGAATGAGGCTGAAGCGCCTGGTGAGACGCTTAACACAACTTGCATGACGAGTACCAATTGCAGCCATTTTAACAATCTCTCCTTCAATCAATTCCACCCGATCGCCCTCCGAGAGAATACCAGCCTCAGTCATCAAATGATATTCTTTTACTGTAAATAACCGTTTTTGAAGCTGAACAGACATATAACTATTCTCCTTGTTTGCAGCTTACCTAAATTTACCATAAAAAAAAACCGCCCCAAACGCAGCGGAAAAAAAACGAAAAATTTAGATGACAATCCTTAGACAAAAAGCATTTAAATGCCCGCTATCAAGTCTCGTTAAATACTCGTCAACAACGGGAGGGATGCACCTATAAATTTTGAACAACCGGATTGGGACTGAATTTAATAGTCGTGGACGCATAAATACCAAAGAAACCGGGTTTTTACCAGTTTTAAAGGTCGGGATGCAGTATTTTCGCAAAAAACCCGGTTTCTGACCACCCGTGCATCCAGGACTATTTAAGTCTCTTTTTCACCCGATTCATTTCCGTGTGTATCCTGTTTTAATTCCGATACAATTGCGCCTCGATCGCGCCAAGCTTCCGCATTGTCAGGTTTGATGGCAATAGCTCGATCGTAAGCTGCCATTGCTTCCTCATAGCGCTTTAATGCTGACAAAGCTGTGCCCAAGTGATGCCAAGCATCGTAGGAGTCTGGCTTAATAGCAATCGCTTTCTCATAAGCTGCGATCGCTTCTTCAGGGCGCTGCAATTTTGCCAAAGATTCGCCTTTGCCAAACCAAGCTTCGTAGCACTCGGAATTAAGGGTAATTGCTGATTCGTAAGAGGCAATTGCTGCTTCGTGCTGCGACAGTTTCTCGAAAGCTACGCCTCGGTTGTGCCACACTTCAAAATCCTGCGGTTTAAGGGCGATTGCTTTGTCGTAGGATTCGATCGATTCTTGATATCGTTGCAATTTTCCGAGCACAGCCGCTCTATTGTACCAAACTTCGTATTTGTCTGGCCGGATGCCGATCGCCCGATCGTAAGAATCAATAGCATCGCTGTAGCGGAGTAGTCTCCACAGCATATTGCCTCGATTGTACCAAGTTTCGTATCTGTTGGGATTGAGTTCAAGAGCGCGATCGTAAGAATCAACTGCGGCTGCGTACTGCTGTACTTTGGCCAGCATCGCGCCTCGGTTGTGCCAAATTTCGCTGTCGGTTGCTTTGATAGCCAGGGCGCGATCGTAACTGGCGATCGCTTCTTCGTAATGCTGCAATTGACCCAACAAAGCCGCTATACTGTGCCAACAACCGTATTTTCTGGATTCGCTCAAACTTGCTCGCTCGTAACAGGCGATCGCCTCTTCGTACTTCTGCAATTTTGCTAGCAAATGCGCTTTATTATACCATGCTTCGTAGTTATCCGGTTTAATAGATATTGATTGGTCGTAACAGGCGAGTGCTTCTTCCGGGCGCTGCAATTTTATTAACACATTTCCGCGCCAATACCAAGCCTCATGCAAAAAATTATTCGCTAAAACAGCTTTTTCCAAACAGACTAATGCTTCATCATAATTGCCTTGAAAATAAAGCCCTTCGGCTTGCTTGATATAATCGTCAGCAATCAAATTTTCATTGCTAGCCGGCGCTGTTTGCGAATTTTGGGAATTGTTTAAAGCCGGTTGATGTGCGACTTTGAGAGCTTCTTTGGCAACAACTGCGGGAACTTGGGCAATTTCTTGAACAATTTGAGATTTTTTATCGTCAACTTCTCTCAGCAAAACTTGCAGGTGCATAATAAATTGAGATTTGAGAGTCTCAATTTGCTCCACGGAAGATTTGGAAAGTTCAGTTTCTCTAGTTAAAAAATCAAGGGATTGTTTAGCTGCACCCATTTGCGCGGCTAATTCATCCCTCAACTTTTGATTCAATTGGCTAGAATTTATGAGTTCTGATTCCAATACACCAATACCCTGCAATCGTTTATTGGCATCAGCCACCAACTGTTTGATTATCAGCCGTCGCATCATCCAAAAAAATGCAATTGTCACCGGTGGAAATACAGTACCAAGAATTAGTAAAATATTGAGCAGAGTTATGGTAGTATTAAAACCATATCCAGATTCAGATTCAGAACTACCACTAGACGGGGAGATAAAAGCGAAAACCTCGCGAACTTGAGGATTGCTTTCAGCCCCGGTTTCGATTAATTTAGCTAGCCAGGTTTCTTGTAAAGATTTTGTTAGTTCATCGCCGGATGCAGCCGGAGGATTCGCCTTGGTTTTTGCACTAGCAGATACATCCGGTTGAGCGGCAGCTACGAGCAAACCTGTCGGCGATTTTACAGCAATTCGCGGGGAAAATTGTTCGTGAGCGATCGTCTCAGGCTCGCTAATTGACTCAGCCCGACGGGATACAGTAATATTTGGGGAAAATTGTTCGTGGGCGATCGTCTCGGGCTCGCTAATTGACTCAGCCGGAAGCGATTCAGTATTATTTACCGCATCAACAAAGTTGCTAGCCTGCGGTGTCTCAGGAGAAATAGGATGTGCAGCAGGATTGGCGCTAGTATTAGCAGTTAAATTGTGGGATGCGAGGGCAGCCAGAGTCAAGAGAGCTAGATTAGAGACGCGCATAAACGTCAACTCATTTACATTTAGGAGAAATTGGTGCTTGGTTGTCAGCGATCGGGCGATCGACCTCATACTCTCAGCAGTTAGAATAGCTGACTAGAGGAATGCTGACTTACTATCTCCAAAATACGCGCGCAGCCTGACTTTTCAGGAAAAGTGCCAATAATTCTGGCTGTGGAACTTTTGTCCAAAAATATATTCTCGCGCCTAAT
This sequence comes from Microcoleus sp. AT8-B5, assembly GCF_036705565.1. Lineage (NCBI taxonomy): Bacteria > Bacillati > Cyanobacteriota > Cyanophyceae > Oscillatoriales > Microcoleaceae > Microcoleus > Microcoleus sp. AT8-B5. Next base: position 11,603 of record NZ_JAUBUY010000050.1, on the reverse strand, counting down.
CCGGTTGAAAAACTCTCGGAATCATCATTAGGCTGGTAGGGCGGGCTTCACCAATCTGCACAATTAGCCAAAGATCCGGGTGAACCCGCCCCAAACGATGCGATTTTTAAATCTAAACCTTAGCTAAAATCGCTTCCGGCTGCTGACTTTGTGCCGCCACTTCCTCTAAATCAGCACCGTAAATTTCACAGCTATTATTCGGACTTTCAATCAGTTTAATCTTGTGCAACTCGGCGCCCAATTCCCGAACGGGCGATCGCAATAATTGCCCGATCCGAACAGCTATATTCTCCGCAGTAGGCACAACCTTCTCAAAATAAGCAATATCCTTATTTAAAAAAGTGTGATCGAACGGTTCAACAACATAATCATCAACGGCTTTTTGCAAAGCTCCCAAATCAGCAATCATGCCAGTCCGCGCATCCATTTCCCCTTTAACAGTCACCTCTAAATGATAATTGTGACCGTGACCGTTGGGACGAGCACATTTGCCGTAAATTTCCGAGTTTTCTTCAAAGCTCAAATCGGGACGAGCCAACCGATGGGCCGCGCTAAAATGAGTGGACAAAGTTAGATAAGCTTCCATTCCGTTTCCTAAATATTCAGCCCAAAGTTCGGGATGTTCAAACAATTGAATTTTGGTCACAGGCAAATGAGGGGCTAGGCGCAGCCAAATTTGCCGTGCTATGTTTTCGGTAGTTGGCAGAGTCTGCTCAAATTCCGGCCACGCTTCGTTGAGAAAGGAAAAATCGAGATCCTTGATAACTTCCCGCTTGATGACGTGCTTGACATCAGACAGGTTGAGCACCATGCCGTACTCGTCGAGTTCGCCTATCATGGAAACGTAAAGAACGTAATTGTGTCCGTGTCCCGGTGCGCGGGCAGTTGGGCCAAACCGCTCAAAGTTCTCGGCTTCGCTTAACTCCGGCAGCCAGTACCGGTGACTCGCCGAAAACTGTGCCCGACGATTGATGATGCACTGCATAAAAGTCAAGTAGGGTAAGCTTGTTAAGTTCTGTAAAGGACTCGCTTCTTAAGGATAAACTAATTTTTGCTGGAATTTTTCGATTATTTGAGGGTGCTGTAAATGAATTTCTACCAATTTTCCCAATATTGGCAACAAGTCGGCGATCGATCGAGCCACAGATCCCATTTTACGCCACAACACAGATATCCGGCAGAAAATACCGCTACAAAACAGTTTCTCGCCATCTGTTACTAACCCATCAGTTACGAGTCTTTGAGAAAGTACGCGCGTGCGTATCTATCCCCTTGGCGAAGCGTTCCCGAAGGGTAGGGAATAGACCTTTTTTGCCACACAGGACACTCCACAGTTCGAGTTTTTCCCCTAAGCTCTGCAATAGTTAGCAGTTTGCGGTTCAGTTGCGCTAAAAACTAATCACCATTTACCCATTACCAAATATTAATGAATTCGATTACTGCACGAGCCGATCGCTTTTTTGAACATTTCTGGGGTGCGATGACAACCCCGCTATTCTATATCGGGGACACTCATCTGTCCATCAGTGCGATCGTCAAACTCATAATCTTAGCTATATTTGCCTTGATTATAGCTAAGATTATCAGTGAAGGAATCAAGCGCAGTTTGCTAGTTCGGATGGGATTGGATCGTGGCAGTCGAGAAGCAATTTCCACCATCATTAGCTATATTTTAGCAACTCTTGGCTGTATATTTGTCCTGCAAAGTGCCGGCCTCAACCTCACGTCTCTCACCGTTTTAGCTGGGGTTGTCGGCATTGGTTTCGGCTTCGGCTTGCAAAATCTAGCCAGCAACTTTATCAGCGGTCTCACCCTGCTATTTGAACACCAAATTAGAGTCGGAGACTTTATTGAAATAGACAATTTATTAGGAACAGTCGAAACAATTTCGATCCGTTCCACAATTATTAAAACAATTGACGGACTATTTGTGATCGTACCAAATATTAAGTTTGTCGAAACTAACATTATTAACTGGAGTTACAGAGACCCCAGATGTCGCCTCCACATCCCCGTCGGCGTTGCTTACGGATCTGACCCAGTAATAGTTACGGAAGCACTATTAATTGCGGCGCGGATGGAATCGAATGTCTTGTCCCATCCTTCTCCTAAAGTATGGTTTCGCGGTTTTGGAGATAACGCTTTAAATTTTGAACTTTTAGTTTGGATTGACCAGCCACAGGAAAGCGATGCTATTAAAAGTGCAGTAAATTTTTTAATAGATTACGAGTTTCGCCACCGAAATATCGAAATCCCTTTTCCACAGCGGGATTTGTGGCTGCGAAATCCGCAAGAGTTAACTCATTTTTTTCACAATAACAAAGACGAGAATTCCAACGGCAAAGTTTTTCCGCAGAATACCAAACATTCAGCAGATTTAAAATCTAATTCCACCCTTTCTGAACCTAAAAATCCCGTACCTAAATCCCCTAATAATTGGACGCTGCGAGATTTATTGCGGCGAGTAACTTATTTTGAACAGTGTACGGATTTAGAACTGCGGCAGTTAATTGAATATGGCTACCGACAACTGTTTCCAGCGGGACAGGTGGTATGTAAAGAAAATGACCCAGGCGATTCTTTTTATATTATTCTTTCGGGTACTGTAGAAGTTCTTTCTCAAAAAGCCGATCAGTATATTGCTACGCTTCATGAGGGCGAGTTTTTTGGGGAAATATCTTTGCTGTTGGGTACTCCGAGAACGGCGACTGTTAAAACTAGCGAAGATGCAATTTTGTTTGTGGTGGAACGTCACGATTTGCAAAAACTTTTAAGAGAACAACCCAATTTAGCCGATCAGATTGCTCAAAAATTGTCGGAACGCCAGCAAGCTTTGAGAGACTTGGGATTGTTGGATGGCGACTCTCTGGGACAAACTCCTTTTATTAAAATTCGCAAGCGCATTCAAGTTCTTTTTGGAATTTGAAAGAGGGAAGTTCGGCAACGAGCAATGTACGGGATGTAAAGGATAGAAGGAAGAAGGAAGAGGGAAGTTCGGCAACGGATTTTGTAACGGATGTAACGGATGTAAAGGATAGAAGGAAGAAGGAAGAGGGAAGAGGGAACAATCTGCTTTTATTAAACTTTAATTTTTAATTCCTCCTGCGCTTCCCGCCGCAGTCTAGCGGCAATTCTAAACAGTTCTTGACCGGTGTGCAAGTGGCGATCGTCATAATTGAGGGTAAATAAATACAATTCTTCTATGCCGTCTCCGACTTGATTGATACAGTAGTAGAGATGGGCCGCAACTCCGGCTACATTAGATGGATTGGGCATTGAGGTAAGAAAGTTATGAGCTTTTTTGAGGAACTCGCGGCTGGTTTCGATATAAAGTTGAAACTTTTCTATCAGTTCGTCATCAAACGGATCTGCTGACAATTCGTCTATTTCTTTTTTAAGCGGCTTCAAGATGCTGTTGAGCATTCTATTGACGGGTTTGTATACTTTAATCAGCCACTGTTCCATTTGTTCGTCAGCGTCCCGTGCTGTTTGTGTTTGCTGGCGGCTGACGTTTGGTGCGGCTGGTGATTGCTGTTCGGTTTGCTCGGAAAATTGGCGATCGTAAGATTGTCTGTGCTGGGCGTCTCCTAATATTTCATAGGCTGCATTGAGGCGGACAATTTCTTCGTGACCCGCTGTGTCGCTGCGGCTGTCTGGATGAAATAATTTGACTAAACGGCGGTATGCTTGTTTAATCTCGGCTTGTGTTGCGGTTGGGCTAATTTTTAGGGTTTTGTAGTGATTGGTAACGGAAGACACGCTGTTATTTCCTTGAAATCTGGATAATTTGCGAAAAAGTGCTTGACAAAAATATCATTATTTGCTAATTTATTAGGTATTTATCTGATATAAATGTCAAAAAGTGTAAGTTAAAAACGTCAGTTTTCAAATTATCATAAATCTATTTTAGAAAAAGATTGATGCTTTTGAAGTGGCAAGCCGATCGACATTGAGGACTCCTAGAGCGCTCCTCCCGCCAACAGTTAGCTCCTTCTTTTCTTTTCTCTTCGTTCGCTACAAGAGCACTCAGCGCCCCCTTCGTTAACGTGCCCAAAGCGGTTCAAAAAAAAGCGTATTCAGAAATTCGGCATCATTCGCCATCGAGGGAGCTACAACCTATCACAATTCTTTAAACTCAAAAGCCAAGCAGGGCGTACACTGTACGCCCTGCTCTCAGTTTCTGCTACTTGGACCGGAGGCTAGCCTAGTTGAGGGCCATCGCCATATTGAGTTCTGGATCTTGGAACAAGGGAGTGCTCAGATAGCGTTCGCCAAAGCTAGGCTGAATCATCACAATCAATTTCCCTGCATTTTCGGGACGCTTGCCGACTTTCACGGCCGCACATAGGGCCGCACCGCTGGAAATACCGGACAACAGTCCTTCTTCTCTGGCCAAGCGGCGGCTGTAGGCGATCGACTCGTCATCCGTAACAACTATAATTTCGTCGATCGAATTCACATTCAGCACCGGCGGCACAAAACCAGCACCGATACCTTGAATTTTGTGAGGCCCTGGCTTTCCGCCAGAGAGTACCTGACTGTTAGCTGGCTCAACGGCGATCGCCTTAAACCCGGGTTTCCGCGACTTAATCACCTCTGCGACACCCGTAATCGTACCGCCCGTTCCGACTCCGGAAATCAGGAAATCCACCTCGCCATCTGTATCTTCCCAAATTTCCTCAGCCGTTGTCGAACGGTGAACCTGGGGGTTCGCTGGATTCCGAAACTGCTGCAACATATACGCATTGGGAGTTTTGTCCACAATCTCTTGAGCACGGCGGATGCAGCCGCTCATGCCCTCAATTCCGGGAGTCAGTTCTAGTTGGGCCCCGTAAGCTCGCAGCATCGATCGGCGTTCCGTGCTCATCGTATCCGGCATGGTCAAAATCAACTGGTAGCCCTTAGCCGCCGCCACCATTGCCAGAGCAATTCCGGTATTCCCAGAAGTCGGTTCCACTAAAACCGTTTTGCCTGGACTAATCAGCCCTTCGGCCTCTGCTTGATTGACCATATTGACACCGATGCGGTCTTTCACCGAGGCTGCCGGATTCATGCCTTCGAGTTTTACCACAATCCGAGCCAAGCAGCCTTCAGCTTGGGGAATGCGGTTGAGTTGCACCAGAGGCGTCCGCCCTACCAATTCTGTAATGTCGCCAGCAATACGCATAATCTTTGTCAGTTTGTGGTTGAAAGTAAATCTTAATTCCTAGTTGGTAATACTAACTAGATGTAATACATGATATCGAGCTGCCGTCTGCCATTGCGCTTTTCGCACAAATCCTGTAGCGTGTATTTTTGCAACACTGAGTTGGCAATCGATCGAGCTTCTTGCCAAACTTCCCAAATCACCGCACTTTCTACAGTTTGAGCAGGCGAGTCTTTTTCAGAGCGATCGAACTCTGAGCCTTCGAGACAGTTGACAATTTCTAGGAGTGTAATTTTCCAGGGTTCCCTCGCCAAGATATAACCTCCCTTAGCTCCTCGCTGGCTACGAATCAGCCCGCAGCGTCTCATGGTAGCCAGCAACTGCTCTAAATATCGATCGGGAATATTTTGCTGAGCCGCTATCTGGCGAATTTGCAGAGGCTCGCCTTCATCGTAGCAATCGGCAAGCTCCAGCAAAGCTAAGATTGCGTATTCGCTTTTACAGGAGAGTTCTACCATAATTGCTTCCAATACCAGAATTATCAACTCCGAAGTCAGATGTTAAAATTCTCCTCAATGTTGAGTTCCCAATTCTAACTTCTAACTTTACCTTTTATTATACCCCGGTTTTCCACTGAACTTAATCGACTTTCATCACTTCATCCTTGGAACGATCGGCAATCTGAAACCAACAAATCCAGTTTCTCGTTTCGGCTCCCTCCGCTTCCACCCATGTCTTACCTCAAGAAATTGGTTGTCTGCCTCCATGACTGATAATTTTTAATTTTTAATATATTCTTGACGCCCCCTTCGTCCCGCAAACAAAAAAGCCCTGCGCTCGGCAGGGCTAAACTTGGCCTTTAGAGTAGCCAGCAGAGAGGGTATAACCTCCCTGCCTCTTCTAACCCGCTCTTAGAACGTGAAAGTAGTTCTCAGAGTACCAATGATGATGTCATCATTACGGTCATCTTGATTAGGATTTGTCACCCAAATCACGCCCGGAGTAACAGAAATGTTGTCCGAGAGCTGAAACTTGTAGAACCCTTCAACGTGATAGGAATCATCGTTGCGGAAGCTCCGCAAACTGCTTGCAGCTTCAAGTTTATCCAAGTAAGGCTCACGACCTACCACGAACCCTAGCAAGTTGCCTTCTTTCCCTAAATCAGGCAAAGCCAAGGTAACAGCGTAGTTCCAGATTCTCGCATCGCCGATGCCGAGAATGCGGGCATTGGTTAAACCAGCCCAGCCACCAAGGATAAATCTCGGGCTCAGTCGCAACGAAGCCTGAGCACCGTAGGAGTTGCTGACAACTTTGCGAGCATTGAAGCCCTCAAAGCCTTCGCTCAAACCGTTGAGAGAATTAGCCACGCCGGTACCGGTGAAACCGCCGGAGACGCTGGACCCGAAACCGTTGTCAAACCCGAAGTTACCTCGGTTAAAGTAACCGTGGTTATAGTTGAAAGCAACTTGCAAGTTGCGTCCGGGGGTAAAAGTCAACTGCCCCATCGCGGCGTAGTCGCCGTTCAACAAGCCCGCGCCCTTGCTAGGACTGGCTGCATTTGACGCCAAATAGCCGAAGGACAGAGAAGTCGGGCCGAACACGCCGCCCAGCAAGCCCCTGCCGCCGAAGGCGTAGTCAAAGCCGATACCTGCACCGCCACCTAAGCGATAAATCGGGTTCCGCTGTCCAAAGGCGCTCAATGACCCGTTGCCACCGTCAAAGTCTTCAAAGTAAGGGTTGACAGTCGGGATAAAGTCGTCCCAAACGACATTGTTGGCTGCAAGGGTAACGTTCAGTCGCTGACCGACGGGGAACTTGTACAGCAAGGTGTCGAGGGCAACAACGTTGTCGGTTCTGCCGACTACATTCCAAGTTTGAGTGCCTTCGCTGGTAGCCCCAAGATTGAAGTTACGACCGTTGCCAACTTGAAGCCTGGTCAGGAGTAAGTCTCTGCCGGTGAAGCTCGTATTTAAATTCAGACGCACCCGTTGTTGGAAGACAGCTTGGTTGTTGTCGCTACCGAGGGTTCTGTTGTCTCTGCCAAAAACGCTAATGTCGCCACCAAAGTCGTCGCTGAGGGCAAAAATTGCTTCCCCAGTCAGCTTGGTAGTAGTTGAGAATTGGTTGGCTTCGAGTTCAGATGTCCGAGCTTCTAGAGCATCGACGCGACCGCGCAGGGTTGCCAGTTCCGCTGCAAATTCTTCTTGGAGCCGTTGGAGGGCTGCCAAGTCATCTCTCGTCGCGAAGTTGCCCGTGCCTCCTCTAATTAGTTCGCTCACCTTATCCAAGCAAGCATTCAAACCGGCGGCAAATTCGTAGCGGGTCATGGCCCGGTTGCCGCGGAATGTGCCGTCGGGATACCCGGCAATACAGCCGTAGCGCTCGACTAGGGATTGCAGTGCTTGGAATGCCCAGTCTGTGGGCCGCACGTCTGAAAGTTGGGAAACAGAGGTAACTTGACCTTGAGTTTCGCCACCGGCAGCACCTTCGCTGCTGTACTCGTTGAGCTGTTCTAATGTGGCGGCTGGGTTTTGCTCTTGTGGTGCGGCAGTTTGGGCTAAAGATTCAGCCGGTTGTGGCAAACTTTGTTCTGCCGACTCTGCCACTGCCGGGGCTGGAGTTTCTAATTGAACTGCACCGATTTGCTCTGGGAGAGCGGTAGCTGCCGGGGCTGGAATTTCTAGTTGGGCTGCCGGGGCAGAATTTTCTACTGGTTGAGCTACTGTTGGCTCAACTGCGGCTAAAGATTCACTTGTAGGTTGTGATGCCGCTTGGGGCTCTGCCTCAGCAGGGGCTGTGTTTGCTCCGACGATCGCACTTTCAGTTGCAGCCGTGGCCGAATCTTCAATCGCTGCGTGGGTTTCGCTGCCAGCGACTTGGGAAATTTCTTCTACTGGCTCGGAGGCTGCAGTTGTTTCGGAAACAGCAGCTAAAGCATTTAGTTTCGCTTCGGAGGTTTCAGCGGTTTCAGCTTTTGCGACAGCGGGATTGACCGCATCAGCAGCCTGCTGAGCGTCTGCTGCCATCGCGCTCGAAGAAACTACTAGGGTAGCTCCTAAGACTGCTGGGCTGATTAGTAAGTAACTCCACAAAAATTTCGACATATTCACTCTCATCCTCACACCGATTACAGAGAAACTTTTCTAGTCTTCTATGTGGTCAGTCGTTGCTCAACTAGCATACTCTAAAAAGAGACCTAAAATTCACTTTTTCTTTGGATTCTTTTGGGCTGACCGAGTATATAGATGTGACTGACGGCTGCATAAAGCCTGTTTTTAAACCTTTACTCAACGGCGTCAAAACCCTACCCGGCTTGGGCTGTGGATTGATTTGACTGCTGACACTAGACAGCACCCGATTGCCTATTTACTTTTTAGCACAGCACGCCCGACTCGTCTAGGCTGATTCGACTTTAACATCCAAGCTGTGCCCGAGGACGCTAAAGACTTGGCGATGATCGAACAATTCTAACAAATCAGCGTTGATTTTGTTGTGAGCTGCTTCTTGCCGCAAAATTTTCATCGCTGCCTCTGTTCGCAGAGCTCGCTTGTAGGGGCGATCGCCTGCTGTCAGGGCGTCGTAAATATCGGCGATCGTCATCAATTGTGCTTGAATTGGAATTTCTGACTTGTTTAAACCTCGCGGATAGCCTGTGCCGTCGAGTTTTTCGTGATGTCCGTAGGCAATGTCTGGAACATTTTTTAAATCCTTTGTCCAAGGAATTTGTTTGAGAAACTCGTAAGTGTGAGTTACATGAGATTCTATTTCAGATCTTTCTTCCGGCGTCAGGTTGCCCCTCGACACCATCAATTGCAAGATCTCGTCTGAGTTCAGCAGGGGTTTCTTTGCCCCATCTATATCTCTGTAAGTTTGTCGAGAAATCTCTCGCAGTTGAGCTAGGGGTTCTGCTGCCAAAATGTGAGGCTCGTTTGCCTCTAGCAGCACTTCCCAGTATTCTGCTAATCTGGTTTTGGCCTCTGCTAGCTTAGTGTCTAGCTGTTCGATTTGCTGGCATTGAGCGCACTCTGGCTCTTGGCTCGGGTGTTTTCGGTAGGTCGAATGCTCCAGCAAGTATTTATATTTAGACTGGACGCATTCCATTTCCATCGTCCGTTGAGCTAAGCCAAAGCGGTGGCGAATGATTTCTAGCTGTGCGGGGTAGAGCTTTTTCTGTTTGGTCAAAACTGCTTCGGGCACTCCAATTTTGCCAAAATCGTGCAGCAGGGCGGCGTAGCGAAGTTCTTGAATTTGGCGGTTGTTAAAGTAAATAGAGCGCAGTCCTCCGCTGCTGACGGTGTTTACTTCTTCTGAAAGGCGTACTGTGAGGGCTGCTACTCGTTCTGAATGGCCGTAGGTACAGGGGTCTCTGGCTTCTATGACTTGCACCGAGGCTTTGACGAAGCCCTCGAACAAATGTTCTATGCTGTCTTGGAGTTGATTGCGCTCGATCGAGATTGCTGCTTGAGAAGCGAGCGAGCGAACTATCCTTTCTTCCCACTCCGAATACTGCTGCGTCGATTCCCAGGCATTGTCTGCTGTCAGCACCGTATCTGCCTTTGTTTTGCGGTTGATCAGTTGCAGTACACCTATTGTCTCCCCCTGTCGGTTTTGCATCGGCAGTACCATTACCGAGCAAGTGCGGTAATCAATATCCCTGTCAAAACTGGTATCTAGCCGATAGGGTACGCCGGGGGGTAAGTCGTAGGCATCAGACAGGTTCAAACTTTGACCTGTAATTGCCACGTATCCCGCCAAGCTTTTGTCTGTCAGTGGCAGGGCAAACTCTTTAAACGACAGGCTCGGTTTAGAAGCGTTTTGGGCTACCTTGAACAGCAGCTTAGATGTTTCGTCGCTGTGATCTACTAAGTAAACGCTGCCAGCATCGCTGTATGTAATTTCCCTACTTTTGGATAAAATTAAGTTTAACAAATCGCCCAAATCTTGGGCGCTCGACAGAGCCGCGCCAATATCTAAAAGCTTTTCTATCAGATCGGTTTTTTCGGCTGCAGCAGACTCGTTCTTGAACTCTGGCTTTTCAAATACGATCATGGTCGGATGATGGGGAATAGCCTGTTATACATTGAACGTTGGGCCTCTCGACTTTTTCACACCCGATTTTAACCCCAAGTCGATTTTTTATTTGCGAGCTTTTCTCTAGCGGGGACTCTTGTTGGGTCAACTGGCACTCTTTTAATCTAGCGCAGAAATCTCTTGGGCTAGCGCAAAGTCTTTCTCAGTTAAGCCTCCGGCATCGTGAGTTGTCAAGTTAAGTGTAACTTTGTTGTAGGAAATTTCTATATCGGGGTGATGTGCTGCGGCTTCTGAGGGGGCGACCAACTTATTCACAAAGGCGATCGCTTCGATAAAATCTTTAAATATACGGGTAGAGCGCAGTTGTTTGCCTTCAACCGTCCAGCCTGACAATTGACTGACGCGCTCTTGAATTTCAGTATTGTTAAGTAGGTTAGCCATAATTTTTTTTCTTTGGGATTAGCAGTGGCAGATTAACTGCCCATGTGTAGAAACCCTGACCAAAAACTATCCGCTCTCACCAATAGTGTTGAGCCTCAAGTTTTAATACTTAAGATTTAACACTATTTGAGGTGAGAGCGGTCTAGCGGGTCTTCAGATTAGAACCTGACTGCCGGGAGAATCCCTAGCTCAGCCTGGTTCCCCGTGGAAGTCGTTTCCCGTTGGAGACGACGGCTGACTGCTAGTGAGCGGCCCCGGCGCACAGCCGGTAGTTTCCAATCTGATGACCCATGCGTTTACTACTTTCTATCATGGGCATCACCTCCAGGTTTAGCTAAATGGCTTAATATTGGAACGCACATCACCTAAATACAAGATTTAAGGTGATGATTTGTGCGCTAGCCATTGCCAGCGTTACCAGAAGAACTTGCGTTCTGAGTATCATTCTAGTATTCACAATTATTAGAATAACACAAGGAATTAGAAGTGGGGGATGCAAATTGAGATTTTTGTAAGATGAGGGCAAATTACTGCTGCTGCAAGGTCTTTGATCGATCTCTACAGCAAGCGGACGATCGCAGTTTTAGCCATTTGTCTATATTTTCTTCAAAATCCGGGCTGTGCGGTTATCAGGTGCATTGCAAATCTGGCGGCGCGGAAAGGTCGATCGATTTCTTACCAGATAGGAGACTTCACCAGATATAGAGACACGAGTTGTTCTAGCAGCAGGCAGAGTTTGTTTTTGTTGTACAAAATCAACTTTTTTTAGGGCGCTAATTCGATCGAATCCTGGAAACAAAAAGCTCCCGCCTGGTGGCGGGAGCTTTTTAAGCATTAAGGGTAAAGCCTAAACTGCTTTATCTTACCCTTTTAAAAAGTTGGAATTTTTGATATTTCGCGCTGATTACAGTGCGTTACCGCGAGGCAGAACTTCTTCAGGGAAGATGAAGTTTTCGTGGGGTTGGTCAGTCGGAGCCATCCAAGC
>NZ_JAUBUY010000049.1:14895-46626 GCF_036705565.1 Microcoleus sp. AT8-B5 | reverse complement strand
AGGTAGGCGCAGGGGAATAGCAGGATGCCAGACCAGCCTACGAAGACGAAGCGATCGCGTTTGAGCCAGTCGTCGAGGACATCAAATATGCCTCTTTCGTTCTGGGCGCGTCCGACTGCGATTGTCATTGGGGTAAAATCCTTTTGCTTGTTAAAAGACCAAGGTTTCTAATTAAAGTTAACATAACTATATATTAGAAGTTCATAATTTTTCAACTAGAACAGCAGAGTTCCCCCACTAGAGGCGTACTCGATGAAAGGGTGGTTGAGAGGAAGGCCATCTTGGTTGACGATGCTCAGCAACTATCGAACTGACCCTTCGTCGCCCAGGGGCGAGGTGGCGGTGGTTGAGGACAATCCCGATCGATCGCGATCTCGTAGCCGAAGGGTGACGCTCGGTGGGCTAATTGAATTAAGATTTGGCTTTAAGGCTGTTTAATTTTATGACTGCAAAAACAATGACCTCGATCGATCCTGTCCTGCGCTACCCGGTTTTGGGCTCCCGCCGCTTCAGCAATTACTGGTGGGCGACGGTGGTCAGCATTGGAGGGACTGGTTTCCTGCTGTCGGGCATTTCCAGCTACTTGCACGTTAACCTGCTGCCTTTTGCTGACCCGACTCAGCTCATTTTCATCCCCCAAGGCATTGCGATGGGTTTCTACGGTGTCTGTGGCGTGCTGTTGGCGCTCTACCTGTGGCTGACTATTCTCTGGGATGTCGGTGGCGGTTACAACGAGTTCGATCGCCAAACTGGTAACATTCGGATCTTTCGCTGGGGTTTTCCCGGCAAAAACCGCAAAGTTGATTTTAATTGCAAGACATCGGAGGTGCAATCTGTGCGGGTAGACATTAAAGAAGGTCTCAATCCCCGCCGCAGTATTTATCTTAAGCTCAAAGACCGCCGTCAGTTTCCCCTGACTAGAGTCGGACAGCCGATTGCTTTGTCTGAAGTGGAAAATCAAGCGGCCGAATTGGCTCGATTTTTGCAAGTTCCCCTAGAAGGACTTTAGGGATTTGCGATTGGCGATTTGATATCTGAGATTGGTAATGTCTCGTAGGGTGCGCCGGGCCGCGCACCTTACCTACCTGGTAAGTGAAAAAGATTTATCTGCGAGTAAGCCTGTTACCAGTTTTTGAATCTATCAATTAACAATACTTCCGACAGTTTTTGATAGCCAACCGTAGAATAAGGCTTTCAAGGCTCCAAGGCAAGTTCGCTACCAAAGGAAAATCGCGGGTTTCAGACTGCGAACTAAAAACACTCCGGACTATTGAATTAAAATCTTTAGTTGCAAAGTCCGTAATTGACTCAAAGTGAAATACAAATGCAAATGCAAATCAAAATTCAGCGGTGGTTGTTCTCACTTTTAATAATTGGCGCGTTGTTTGTCGGAGGATGCGGTAGTTCCCCTGTGGCAAACTCGACTCCGACATCGAATCCGGTGTCGGGTGAAAATATTTCTTTGTCTCCGTCTCCGTCTCCTTCTCCTGCTGCTGCTGTAGCGGCGAGTTCGCAATTTAGCAATTTGCCACGCTTGGACGGAAAAGCAACGGTGGTGATGACGGTTAAAGGTGCTCCTATTACGATCGAACTCGACGGCACAAATGCGCCAATTACTGCGGGCAATTTTGTCGATTTGGTTCAGAAAGGTGTCTACGACGGGCTGGTTTTTCACCGAGTCGTGCGGGAACCTCAGCCTTTTGTAGTTCAGGGTGGCGATCCCCAGGGTAAAGACCCTAAATTCCCTACGGCGCGGCTGGGAACTGGCGGTTTTATTGACCCGAAAACTACTGTAGAACGCAGGATTCCTCTGGAAATTAAAGCTCAAGGTGCTGCCAATCCGACTTACAGCGCGACGCTACAAGAAGCTGGGGTTAAGGAGAAACCCGTGTTGATGCACAGTCGCGGGGCTGTGGCTATGGCTCGATCGCAGAGTCCTGATTCGGCTTCTTCTCAGTTTTACTTTACTTTGACGGATGTACCGTTTTTGGACGGTAGCTATGCAGTTTTTGGGTACGTGAAGCAAGGGATGGATGTTGTTGATAAGATTGAAGCGGGCGATCGCATTGATAAGGCTACTGTTACTCAGGGTTTGGAAAATTTTAAGCCTGTTAGCTGAAGTTAGTCATTAGTGATTAGTCATTAGTGATTAGTCATTAGTCATATCAAATCCGGTAGCATCGGAATTAATCTTACCCACAGTCAGGACACGGCACTGCCGTGTCCCTACAATTAATCTGGCGCGCAAGAAACGGCTCTGCCGTGTCCTCTATAGCATTCCGGTGTTACCGGAATAGATATCATTAGTCATCAGTCATTAGTCATTAGTGAATGGATGTTGTTGTTACTGGAATTGGTCTAGTTTCGAGTTTAGGCAGTCTGGAAACTAGCTGGATAAGACTGCTGTCTGGAGAGTCGGGAATTCGGGAACATCAACCTTTTCTGAAAATTGAGCCGCAACCTTTGGCTTTAATTCGCACAAAACCTGCGGATTTAATAACTTTAATTCGGCAGGTTTTAGCAGATGCTTTGCAAGATGCTAATTTGACTTTGCCTTTGCCAGATTGCGGGATTGCGATCGGTTCTAGCCGAGGTTTCCAGGCAAATTTGGAACTGTTGGCTAGCGAAGGAAGTTCGGCAACGGATTGTGTAACGGATGTAACGGATGGAAGAAAGACGGAAGTTGAAAGAAGTCTGAGGGAATTCGGAAGAGGGAAGTCGCAAGAAGCAAAGGAATTCCCAATTATCGATTCCCAATTCCCAATCCCCAATTCCCAATTACCGATTACTAATTGTCAATTTGTGAATTTTTTGCCTCACATGGGGGCGATCGCAGCGGCGAGGGCAATTGGCTCGACGGGGCCGGTGCTGGCGCCGATGGCGGCTTGTGCTACGGGTATTTGGTCGATCGCCCGTGCTGTTGATTTAATCCGCACTGGTGAGTGTCAGCGGGCGATCGCAGGTGCTGTGGAAGCGCCTATCACACCGCTGACTCTGGCTGGATTTAGCCGGATGGGTGCTTTGGCAAACAATGGGTGCTATCCCTTTGATGAAAATCGGGAAGGCTTTGTGCTCGGTGAAGGCGGGGCTTTATTTGTATTAGAATCGGCCGAGTTGGCAAGGCGTCGTGGTGCTAAAATTTACGGTCGAGTTTCTGGTTTTGGCTTGACAAATGATGCTTGCCATGCTAATGCGCCGGAGCTGGGGGGGAAAAGTGCGATCGCGGCGGTAAATCAATGTTTGAAACGCAGTAATTTAGCTGCGATTGATATAGATTTTATTCATGCTCACGGTACTGCAACTGAGTTAAATGACCGACACGAAGCACTGTTAATTGAGAAGTTATTTCACCCAGGAGTTGCTGTTAGTTCGACTAAGGGGGCGACGGGTCATACTTTGGGAGCTTCGGGAGCTTTGGGCGTGGCTTTTTGTTTGATGAGTATTAAATATCAGATGTTGCCGCCTTGCGTGGGAATGAAAAAACCGGGGTTTGAATTAGATTTTGTTCGCTGTGCGCGATCGGCTATTGTCAGAAATGCGGTTTGTTTAAGTTTTGGCTTTGGCGGGCAGAATGCTGCGATCGTTTTATCGGGCGATCGTTAATTTTTGTAAACTTGGTCGATCGGCATTTAAATTACACGATCTCTCTACAGTTAAAATCTTCTGAGGTGGCCGGAGAACCCCCCCACATCGAATTTAAATCTCAAAAATAGTACAATTTATGTATTTTAGTCAATTAACTGAGAATTTTGGTGAGATTGCTGGTGCTGCTATGCTAGTCTGGCTCTCCATCCCGACGCTAATCCTTGCGTCAAAGCCTCGGAGGCTAGAAAAGAGAGCCAGATTAAAGCAGTATTGTATTTTAGTGAACAAACCTGACGGTCAACTGAGTACAGTTAGACCGCAGGCTTCTTTTTCCTTTTTTTCAAAGGCTTTTTATAGTGAGGTAGTTCCACCCCCACTTGCTAATATAGTATCAGAGTATTTCCCGATCATCAATGGGTATAAAAGAAATAATTGTCGGTTTCCGTACCTACACCCGACGCTTCTTTCCATCACGCGGGCGTAATTTATTCGGGGTACTTCGCGCAGCGCTCAAATTAATCCCCTCTAAATATACCGAGGGACTTCCCGGCTGGTAGTTAAATTAAGTCTCAGGTATTTTCACATGGATCTGGCCTCTCATCGATTTATGTCTTATTTTGAACCAGAGCAAGCTGCTCACCTTTGCCAAATAGCTGTTTTGGAGAGTTTTGCTGAGGAAACGCTGGTTTTTGAAGAAGGAGAAACAGCGGATTTTTTATATCTAGTTTTAGAAGGTAAAGTCGAGTTTAGCAAGCGGATTGAAAATCATAAATATCAAACTGTTGCTGTCGCTAACCCAGACGATTATTTTGGCGAACTCGGAGTTTTAGACGGAGAGCCTCGCAGTGCTAGAGCTGTTGCAGTTGCAGGATCGACTTTGGCCAAAATAGCCCGTGAAGAACTAATAACAACTCTCCAGTTTGCTAAAGGCAGTTCGGTGATGCAAATGTTTAGTTTCATTACTAAAAATTTACGGGATACCACGGATCAATATGTTAGCCAATTGGTACACAAACAAAAAATGGTATTGGTTGGAGAAATGGTGAGTACAATTATTCACGATTTCAAAAGTCCTTTTACCGGAATAAAACTCTCTAGTGAAATGCTCAAAGAAATGCACCCGGATGAGGAAACTCAGGAGTGGTGTGAACTTATTCAATTGCAGGTTCATCGAATGTTGGGGATGGCTGAAGAAGTATTAGAATTTTCGCGCGGCAATTCTGTATTAAATAAAAAACCAGTTAATCTAATTCAGACGTTGCAGCAGTTTCAAAAGTTGAACAGAGTTTATTTTGAAGCAGCAAAAGTAGATTTGGTAGTACGGGTGACAGAAGTGATAGTGGAAGCGGACGAGAATAAGATTTTGCGCGTTTTACAAAATTTAGTTGGGAATGCTGTTGAGGCTTTTGGCGGAAGAGGGGGGCGGGTGGAGATTGCGGTGACACAAACTGAGGAGTGGGCAGAAATTAGCATTTACGATAACGGCCCCGGCATTCCGCCGACAATTAAGGACAAGTTATTTGAACCGTTTGTGACTTATGGTAAACGGACTGGTACTGGGTTGGGAACGGCAATTGTTAAGTCGATCGTTGAGGCTCACAAAGGGCAAATTACTTATGAGTCAGAGGACGAAAAAGGAACAACTTTTTACATTCGCTTGCCGAAAAATATGGTTTTAGCAGAGCAAAAATAAGTAGGTAGGAAGATATATACTTAGGAGTTTCTCACTAAGCGTCAGAGACTTGGTTGATGAGTAGATATCTTGGTATCCCACAAGATTTTTCTAATGAACCGGGTTGAAAAGCTTAAGTCCTAATACTGTATAGCGACTTGCAGGATCTAGTAGAATTGAATTAACGAAATGCTAAAAATCTGATGCCAGTTACTATTCAAACCTTACCCACAGAAGTTATCAATTTAATTGCCGCCGGCGAAGTGATTGACTCGATCGCCTCCGCGGTACGAGAATTAGTTGAAAATTCTCTGGATGCTGGCGCAACTCGCATCGTTGTTTCTGTCTGGCCCGAACAGTGGCGGGTGCAAGTTGCAGATAATGGTACGGGAATGGATCTGGAAAATTTGCAGCAGGCGGCTTCGCCTCACAGTACGAGCAAAATTACCACGGAAGCTGACCTTTACAAAATTGCTACTTTGGGATTTCGTGGGGAAGCTTTGCACAGTTTAGCTCAGTTGGGCTGTTTGGAGGTTTTGAGCCGATCGAATGATTTGGGATTGGGGGATTTTTCGGAAAATCAAGATTCGGCGCCAACCCCCGCCAAATCTTCCTTTAACAAGGGGGGAATGGAAAATGCTCGATCGGGCTGGCGGGTGGTTTACAATAACGCAGGCGTTGCTGTAGAGGTGGAAACAGCGGCGATCGCTCCTGGTACGGTGGTGACTGTTGATAATTTGTTTGGCAATTGGCCTGTGCGCCGCAGTTTTTTGTCGCCGGCACAGCAAATGCGATCGATCCAATTAACTCTTCAGCAAATTGCTATTTGTCACCCGCACGTTAATTGGCAGTTGCGTCAAGGAAATACGCCTTGTTTGCACGTAACTCCTGGTAGCACAGCGGAACAACTTTTACCTCAATTCGTGCGCGGTGTGCGATCGAGCGATTTGCAGTATTTAAAGTTAGATTTGCCTGCGAGTCCTCAAAATCAGAAAGCAGCAAATTTCTTGCTAGAAACTCAACTTGTGGGCGCTACAGTTAAACCTAATTACCAATTCCCAGTTGCTACTTCTCAATTCCAAATGCCTAATTCCCAGTGTTTGGAGTTAGTAATTGGTTTGCCCGATCGCTGTCACCGCAGGCGGCCGGATTGGGTGAAAGTTGGGGTGAACCGGCGAGTTGTGCGATCGCCCGAATTAGAGCAAACTATTCTCAGCGCCTTTGCCCGCACTTGTCCGCGCGATCGCTATCCCGTGTGTTTTGTCCACCTGCAAATCTCCCCTTCGGAAATCGACTGGAACCGCCACCCGGCTAAGGTTGAAATTTATCTGCACGATCCGAGTTTTTGGCAAGCGCAAGTTAGCGCGGCAATTACTCGTGCTTTGCACCTGAATGATGATGTTTTGCCGCCTGTCCCTATTCCCGATCGAGTGGGACAATTGCTGAAGGCGTCGGAACAAAAAAGTGCTTACAGTGTCGGGATTTCGGCTAGGGAGAATGATGACGGCGGCGAACAGGAAAAAGCTAATAAAATAGGATTGATGGAATTGAGGGCGATCGCTCAAGTTCACAATACTTACATTGTTGCCGAACATTCCAGCGGAATGTGGTTGGTGGAACAACACATCGCTCACGAGCGCGTTTTGTACGAGCAATTGTGCGCGGCTTGGCAGCTAAAATGTCTCGAAAAACCAGTGATTCTCAGTCAATTATCTGCACTGCAAATTGAGAATTTATCTCGCTTGGGTTTGGAAGTAGAAAGTTTTGGGGAACAGCTATGGGCTGCCCGCGAAGTTCCTGAATTGTTAGCCGATCGAGATGACTGTGCGGATGCGCTTTTTGAACTCAGTAAAGTCGCAGATTTACAAGCGGCTCAAGTTGCGACTGCTTGCCGTAGTGCTATGCGAAACGGTACTCCTTTGAGTCTTTCCCAAATGCAAAATTTGTTGGATGAATGGCAGCAAACTCGCAATCCGCGCACTTGTCCTCACGGCCGCCCTATCTATTTTGCTTTGGAAGAATCGACTCTGGCTCGGATTTTTCGCCGCAGTTGGGTGATTGGTAAAAGTCACGGGATTTGAAGGTTAAAAGTTAAGCTGTAAGGTGCGCGTTACATACAAGACTGTTTTTTTTGAACCGCAGAGGGCGCAGAGAACGCAGAGAGGAAGAGAAGAGAGATGTTTTTAATATTTTTTTGGGCAACTGGATATTCGTATAAAATGTCAATTAAAATCAAATAAATCATAAATATGGATTTTCCGATCGCCCGACAACTATTTTATCGAGAAATAAATCAGCCTGATGGCTCGATCGACCTGGCGAAAGCTGCTCTTTATATGGCTTTGGAAGAATACCCAAATTTAGAGCCAGAGGAGTATCTCAACGCTCTTGACACGATCGCAGATGAAGTGCGCGATCGCCTGCCGACACAGAATTATCCGCTGCGGATTATTCAAACTATTAACGCCTATTTATACGGGGAGTTGCTGTTTGCGGGCAATGATGTTGATTATTACGACCCGCGCAATAGCTTTTTGAATGAAGTTCTCGATCGGCGTACTGGCATTCCAATCTCTTTATCTTTGGTTTATTTGGAGGTTGCTAAGCGGATTGATTTTCCGATGGTGGGAATTGGGATGCCAGGACATTTTTTAATTAGACCGGATTTTGAAGATGCTGGTATTTTTGTTGATGCGTTTAACGGCGGCGAAATCTTATTTCCTGAAGATTGTCAAGCCCGACTTTCTCAAATTTATGGGCAACCTATGGAGTTGCAGACGACTTTTCTCGCCCCGGTAAGTCGCCGACATTTGTTGGGACGAATGCTGGGAAATCTGAAGGCTATTTACTTGCAACAGGGAGATGCTGTGAGGGTACTCTTGGCGATTGAACGGATTTTGCTGCTGTTTCCCGATGCGCTGGGGGAACGGCGCGATCGCGGAATTCTCTATTATCAACTGGGACGCTTGGTAGAAGCGCGCCACGATCTGGAATTATACCTGAGAAATGCTCCGAATGCTCCTGATGCTGCTAGAATTCGCCAATTGGTCGATCGGCTCGATCGGGATCTTTGAAGTTAGGAATGAGAATTAAATAACTTCCACTCTTGAAAGTGGGATGGGCTCTTATAGCCCGTCCACTCATGACGGGCTATAAGAGCCCATCCCACAATAACAATTAAAATTGTAAGTTATTTAATTCGCTATCCTTAAATTCGCTATATGTCGCACAGCACACTATAAGACATAAAAGTGACACTCAATAAACTGCTGCCTGACGACCAAATTTCGCTTTTATCATTTTTGCCATGGGATCTAAAATTTGGCAAAAAATTAACTATAACATATTAATTGTCAATTAAAACCTATCTTTTGATAGGTTGAATTTCCTTGACTTGACTGTAATATCATAGGTCATTTACGCAAATCCCGATTCGACTTTCCCGACTGATATCCGCACAGATATCCGCACAGAAGAGCGATCTAAAAAGTATTTTGACCTAAAGAGGCACAAACTCATGAACTTTCAGTTTCAACAAGGTTATCTCAACGGAATGCAATCGCTGTCAGTCCATTTAACCAAAAGAATGTCAAAGTCTTTATCATTAGGTTTGGCGCTTTTGCTGGGAACAAGTGCAGTATTCCTAAGCAGCGGCAAAGCCTTTGCATTAGATAATGTTACCGTAAAATACGGTGCTGTTGACGTAACACTACCGATGAGCGATTTGCAAAGCTTTGTACAAACTGGCAAGGCTTCCTCTCAACTGCAAAGCGTTCTGAGTCTGGCGAAACAAACTCCCGAGTCGGTGCGCGAAATATTAACGCGAGAAGTGCCTTTAGATTCCCAATTAGTAGCGCGGCTAGCAAGCACTTATTTTGGGGAAATAGTTTTCAAACAATTGGGGGAGGTTGCTTATGCGCCGACTGCTCGGCTTCAAAGCGTGCCCGCACTGCGCGATGCTTTAGTCGCAGCTTCCAAAGATGGCAAAATATCGCTGATTGAAGTAATGCAAAATTACAGCCCTGCGGCTTTAGAAGTTGACGGCAATCAAGCGATGGCTATCTACGAACGAGTGATTAAAGATGTGCAAGATTTGCAAGCTTTGTATCAAAATTCCCCGGCTTTGCAAAATACGGCTAACCAAGCCGTGAATTCGGCGAGAGAAATGATTTGTCAGCCCAATCCAGCGGGAAGTGCGAAGTAAATAACTGAAGTTGGAGGGAAGGGGGAGTCGGGAATTGGAAATTGGGAATGGGTGCTTTTTTTCGTATTAGCTGTAGCTTTCAGCTATTAGCAATTACTCATCATCCATTCCCAATTCTTCGGCTACGCGAGGGTAAAAGTTCCCAATTACCCATTATTCATTACCCCTTACCCATTCTTTGAGATAGTTGCTCGGCTACCCGCTTTAGTCGGCGGAGTTGGTCTTTCATATCTTTTTCTGTCCAAGGGGCTGCAAAACGATTGAAACCAAATCTAATTAAACGATTGGGAATTTGAAATTCAAAGCGGTTAATCAAGAGAGTACCTTGGATTTGCGGCTGGCATTCCCAACGATCGCATCCTTTGAAAAATCCGTCAAACCCCCAAACAATTAAACCTGGTTGTCGCTCCAACACAACACTTTCTAAAGAGGGTTGCAAAACAGGAATTTTTATGATAAATAAGCTGCGACTTCCTACGGCAGTATCCCATTCGCCCTGGGGATCGCAGCGTAGCAGGGGATTGAGCCACTTGTGCATTAAAGTGCGATCGACTATACATTGCTCCACCAAGGTAGCAGCAGCGCGAATTTCAATGGATTGCTCGAAAACTTGACGAATTGACATGAGAACCTGCAACAAGGAGGGTATTACAAAACTTTGCTTACTTGATAGTCCTTTATTTACTTGTAACGTCAATTTTTCCAGAAATTAAAAGATTGACACACTCATAAATACAGTGTATCATCTTGAATTAAAGTATATATACCGATTATGGAGTTAGTCGAAAGGCACATCATTAAACCAAATCATAGGTTTTATCGAGAAGCCGATAGACTGTCTTGGCTGTGCAAAAATTTTTACAATAACGCTAATTACATCTACCGTCAAAAGTTTTTCGCTAGCCAAGAAAGAAACGCTCTGGCTGTCGATCGCGCGCTCAAAACAAGTCCTGATTACAAAGCACTGCCCGCAAAAGTAGCACAAAGCACGATCGGCTTAGCGATCAAATTAGTGATAAAAGCATGGACTAGCTATTATATGGCGGTGCGAAACGATCGGGAAGACCAAACTAAGTTTAAAACCGCACCGAAAATCCCTCATGACAAAGGTTCAAGAGAGCTAAAAAGAGAGGACGGGCACTATGTAGTTGTATTTAATTGTCAAGCTGTCAGCAAAAGAGCCTTAAAAAAAGGATACGATCGTCCCTCTGGGACTAATATTTGGTTGCCCTCAAAAGTGACATCGATTCTGGAAATCCGGATTGTTCCCAAAGTAGGTTGTTATGTTGTCGAGGTGCTATATGAAAAGTTAGAACAGCCTTTACAAGTTAATCGGAGAGTCGCGGCCATAGATTTAGGATTAAACAATATGGCAACATTAACCTACAATGTTCGTGGGTTAGTACCGACAATCTACGAGGGACGGGGTGTTAAGTCCAGAAACCAATACTGCAATCAAGTTTCATCGGCATTGAAATTATTGCTGCCCGTAGCGCAAAAAAACAGTAAAAAACTAGCCCGATTGTGGCACAATCGTAACTGTAAAGTCGATTACTACCTCCATACGACGAGTTCCGCAATTATTAAAGAACTCGTTAATCATCAAATTGGCTTGCTGGCTATAGGCCAATACGCTTGGCTTAAGGAAAATTGTAGCGAAAATGTTGGGTTTCGTTCCTCAACCCAACCTACGCACTACGCACGATCTGTTTTTTTAGAACTAACTGAACCGTATTGGGCTATAGGCTGGAACGAGGATTTTAAAGATGGGATTAATACTGGTAAAGTTGACAATCTAAATTTTTCCCGTATTCCCCATCGCCGATTTGTGCAAATGTTGCAGTACAAAGGACAACTTGCGGGAATTCAAGTTGGGTTAGTTGAGGAGAGTTACACATCCAAATGTTCAGCTTGGGATTTGGAACCAATTCACCAACATTCCGACTACATTGGCAGTAGGGTAAAAAGAGGATTGTTCAGAACCCAAACTGGACGATTCATAAATGCCGATGTCAAGGGTTCTTTGAATATTGGCCCCAAAGCAGTCGGAGATGGGTTGATCCCAAATTCGCTAGAGGGTTTTGTAGTTAACCCAGTACATTAAAAGTGTACAAACATTAAATTTAGGCGATGTCTAGATTTTTTGGAACTATTATTAAAGTTTCGTCTTCTCCTTGTCAAATGTGACGTTAACCTGAGAAAAAAATGAATGAAACTTGGCAAGAAACAACTCAACCCATATCGGGCCCCATAGCGGCTTTGTCCGATCGCCTTTTGGCCCAGGCCCAGCCCGCAAATCCCCTGACAGATGCGGAACGCGGAATTAACAATTTCCTTCAGGGCTCAAACATTGAAAATCTCCTCTGGGCCGTCGGTATCCTGCTCATTGGCTTGATAGTATCAGCCCTCGTCTCATCTTTAGTGGGGGGATTGCTCAAGAAAACTACGCTCGACAACCGGCTGGCTACTTGGATTACCGGCCGCCCGGAAGGATCTGGAGCCCCGCAAGTGGAAAAATGGATTTCCGCAGCGGTTTTCTGGATCATTTTTGTCTTTTTCCTAATTGCCTTTTTCAACCGGCTGAATCTCACGGCTGTCTCGCAACCGCTCAATACTTTTCTCAATCAAATTACCGGTTTCTTGCCGAAGTTAGCCGGCGCGCTAATTTGGTTGGGGATTGCTTGGGTGTTGGCGACAGTCGCCAAAATGGCAGTATCGCGGGCAATGCGCGCTTTTAACGTGGACGAGCGCTTGAATCAAGAGGTGGGCGCAGCGCCCACTGAGCGCCCTTTGCTGCTGAGCGATACTGTGGCGAATGCGCTGTACTGGTTCATTTTTCTGCTGTTTTTGCCACTGATTCTCGACTCACTGGAAATGCAGCAGGCTCTGCTGCCGGTTAATAATTTACTCAACCAAATTCTGGCGGCAATTCCGAAAATTCTGGAAGCTGTGCTGATTGGGTTTGTGGGCTGGCTGCTGGCTATGGTGGTGCGGCGGATTGTCACGAATCTGTTGGCGGCTGCTGGGGCAGACGGTTTGGGTGCTCGGTTTGGAATTTCGCGGACTTCGGGCGGACAATCGCTGTCGTGGATTGTCGGTACGATCGTCTATGTTTTGATTTTGATTCCAACCGCGATCGCAGCTCTGAACGCTTTGGACATTCAAGCGATTTCGCAGCCTGCTGTCGCGATGCTCAACGACATTTTGGGCGCGGTTCCCAAAATATTCACGGCGGCGCTGATTCTGGCGCTTGCTTACATTTTGGGCCGCTGGGTAGGCGATTTGGTTACTAATATCCTGACCGGAATTGGCTTTAACAATGTCTTTTCTTGGTTGGGAGTGCAGGCACCGAAACAGTCGCTGAGGCTACCGCCAAGTTCGATCGATCCCGACGCAACGATTCTTCAGGAACCGGAAATTCCGGCCCGCACGCCTTCTGAGTTGGTCGGCATTGTGGTGCAGGTGGGCATCCTGCTGTTTGCAGTGGTGGCTGCTACCGACGTGCTGCAAATTCCAGCGCTGACGGCTATTGTTAGCGGTATTGTCCTGGTTGCAGGTAGGGTGCTAGCCGGTTTGGTGGTATTTGCGATCGGCTTGTATTTGGCGAATCTGGCGTTTAGTTTGATTGCCAGTTCTGGAACTCGCCAAGCGCGGCTTTTGGGCCAAGCGGCTCGGGTTGCGATTATTGCCTTTGTTTCAGCCTTGGCGCTGCAACAGATGGGCATTGGCAGCGATATTGTGAATTTGGCTTTCGGGCTCCTGCTTGGGGCGATCGCAGTTGGCATTGCTCTAGCTTTTGGTTTGGGCGGGCGCGAGATTGCGGCCGACCAAATTCGCGAATTGTTAGCGTCGTTTAAACAAGATAAGACGCCACGTTTGTAATACTATAAAATGGCGTTTGTCAAGTACAAACGCCATTTTTTTATGATTAATTTCATTGTGAGGGTCGCGAAGCAATCGCAAAGCCTTTGAATTTGAGGATACAGCTATAGACTGTTCGGAAGCAGAGATTGATTCTTGTTTCTGGGCCCATGCCCCTAATTGAGAATGTTAAGAGCTGCATCGCCGGCCCTAAAACAACAAAACCTTCTCATAGAGAAGGTTTTATCACAATCGGAGCGGCGGGATTTGAACCCACGACCCCTACTACCCCAAAGTAGTGCGCTACCAAGCTGCGCTACGCCCCGACAGCTTTAACAGCTTAGCATAGAATTCCCGAAAAAGTCAAAAAACTTTTAAAACTTTTGCGGCCTGCACCAAAGTCGGAACCGCAGCCGCCGGCCAAAAACCCTCGCACCTCCTGCCAGCATTCAGGATCAACTGCACGCTGTAAGCTTCGGGATAGCCTTCCACCTGCACCCACAGCAAGTCGCTTTCGGCTTCAATGGCTATTTTTTCCTCGTCCATTAACTCAGAGGCCATTTGACTCATGGTGCCGGCCAATTGCCCCAACAATCGGCAAAAATCGTTTAACTCAGCCTCTGTGAGTTCGATCGCCCAACCGTCGCCAGCCACCAAACCCTTAAACTCCTGGGCCTCCGGGTTCCATCCCAAACGCCACCCAACATCGGTTTTAATTACACGTTCCACCATTAAGGGATTTTAGATTTTAGATTTTGGATTTTAGATTAGTAGGCTTACCCATAAATACGAAACGAAAGAAACCGGGTTTTTTACCTGTGTTAAAAGCTTAAATGCAATATTTCCGTAAAAAACTCGGTTTCTGTATCCATAAGTATTACGGTGCCAGCAACTTCGCATCTCCCGGCTGGGGCTGCGGTATCTCCGGTGAATTCGATCGCCCTTGTGGTTTTTCCCCCGCAGGTGTGCGCCCACGCCCGGAATTCTCCGTAAAAACATCAACCAAAGCTTCAACCAAAGCATCCCGCTGTGCTCTATTTAACTTTTGAATAGCAGCGCGATCCTGTTCCATTGGATTTGAGCGCAAAAGGTCTTTTCCCGGATAAACACTTTCCACCAAATAATCTGGAGTCGCCCCCAAATAGTCAGCTAAACTCAACTTCCAATCAAAGCGGTAATTGGGCGGCCGTCCTTTGACAAATACGTGATATCGAATGAACCGCCCGACTAAAGTATTGGTAGGATCGACTTTTCCAGTTTCCTTAGAAATGTAGTTATTTTCGATCGGGAAATCCGGCAATTTTTCGTACACCAATTTCCACGCATCTTGCACCCTCACTTGCGGCGGCGCAGATTGTTGAGCCACCCGCTGCACTGATACAGACTCAGAACTCCGCAGCAGCGAAGGTTCCAAAGCCGACATACTCAGTTCCCCGGATTCCAATACCCAACTCAAAAGCGTGAAAATCGCTACACTCAAAGTAACCAAGAGAAAACTTAAGCCCTGCTTTAATCTATTCACGGTTTTGACAATAATTTCAAAAATAGAATAATTTCATAAACTTACCCCCAAGCAGATGTCCTAGTTTCTAATTTTAGGATTTACGATCCTCAACCCGGTTTATTAGAAACATCAGAGTTTTTTTAACAAGGGAACTAGGAATCAACCGGGTTTCTCCTCCCGCGCACCCAAGTCTAGTTTAAGAAAGTTTTGAGTGTGGAGTTTAAAAAAATTACTCGCAATTCACCACTCAAAACTCAAAACTCCCCAACTCTAGATGTCTCCGATAATTTCCGGCTGAGTCAGTTCATCCGACATCTCAAATATCGCCCGCATTACAGGTTTCATTTGATGGTCGTCCATATTGTCAAAATCTTCATATCGACGGCGTTTTGCGCGGTTCGCCACCTGCACCGTAATCCGATAGCGGTTGGATGCACCGTTAATCAACTCTTCCGCCCGACGGGTTAGCTGAGTTGAATCGAAAGTTGGACGCTTAACCATGAGACTCCCTACTTTATGTAATGTTACATTCTAGTCTAGTATGTCAAGATTCATAATTTATTAACTGAGTATCATTACTTATGCAGGTAGCAACAGCCTATTCCTTTGGTCACTTGCATCGGGGAAATTCTCATCCCCTCAAATTGGTTGCTTTCGGTGACAGCTTAATCTACGGTTTCGGCGACGGTGTAGGTGGAGGTTGGGTGGAAAGATTGCGGCGCCAGTGGATGTTACCGGAGAGTGCAGGACACGTTTTATACAATTTGGGCGTTCGGGGCGATCGGGCCTATCAAGTCTCCCAGCGGCTCGAAAACGAGTTTCGCCACCGTGGCGAGCTCAGAAACCGTTTCCCGGATGCGATTATTCTTTCGGTAGGCCTCAACGATTCGGCGAGAGTACAGTCGCCTACCGGGCGCAGCTACACTGATTTTGAACATTTTAAAACTGTTTTGGATCATTTGTTAAACCTGTCCCAACAACTTTGTCCGGTGATATTTGTCGGGATGGTGCCGGTGGATGAAAGTAAAATGCCTTTTCAAGATTGTTTGTATTACAATCATGCCGACCAATATCAGTATAAAGAAGCAACAAAATTAGCTTGTCAGTTGCGGGGAATTCCCTATTTAGATATTTTTGATAAATGGATAAATCGGGGCAGTGATTGGTGGCGATCGCGCTTGATTGCAGATGGGCTGCATCCCAATGCAGCGGGGTATCAATCTTTATTTGAAGATGTGACAAGTTGGGAACCGATCGCAAGTATTAGTCATTAGTTAGTTGTCAGTAGTCGGTAGTCATTAGATAGTAGTCATTAGTTATTAGTTATTAGTCATTAATCTAGTCGAGTGAGGGCGGGCGCTCTTGGCACCGCCCCTACATATAAAGGCTCTGCATCCAGAACTCTATAATTTCAAGGTAGATAAGGGAGATAAGCAACATAAGGATTTTAAGGAATTTAAGCATTTTAAAATTACCCAATCACCATAAAAATATTTATTTTAAAAGACCGTATCTTCCCCGCACCATAAGTAAAATTCTTCAATAATGATTACATAACCGAGGGAAAGAGCAAGTTGGGCAGAATCAATCAGCCTATCAAAAGCTTAGTTCTCCTCAATAAAAAACTTGTGTAAATTGGAGAATCAAAAATGTCTGTATTACATCGCATTAAATCTGGTACATCTGTTTTATTAACACTGGGAACAGTTGCCGGAACCGCAGCGCCGATGCTAACTCCCGCGCCTGCTTTTGCTCAGACAGCTTTTTCGGATGTTAATAATAACTACTGGGCAAAAGACTTTATCCAAGATTTGTCAGAAAGAGGAATTATCAAAGGATTTCCCGATCGCACTTTCCGCCCGGATGCACCGGTAACGCGGGCTGAATTTGCGGCAATGATCCGTTCGGTGAAAAAGGCAAAAACCCGCGATGCTGTGCGGTTTGCCGATGTTCCGTCTAATTTTTGGGCAAGCGGGGCGATCGCCGAAGCTTACGAAATGGGATGGATGTCTGGCTATCCCGGCAATGTTTTTAGGCCGACACAGCAGATTCCTCGCGTTCAAGTTGTAGTCGCTTTAAATAACGGCATGGGCTATGAGCCTAGGTGCGATTTTCAAGATGTTCTCAGCTACTATAATGATGCGGGTGAGATTCAAAGTTATGCTGTCAAAAGCGTTGCTGCGGCTACTGAAAAACAGTTAGTTGTCAGCTATCCCAATCCTAAATCTCTCAAACCTAACAAGTCAGCAAC
Source organism: Microcoleus sp. AT8-B5 (assembly GCF_036705565.1). Classification (NCBI taxonomy): domain Bacteria; kingdom Bacillati; phylum Cyanobacteriota; class Cyanophyceae; order Oscillatoriales; family Microcoleaceae; genus Microcoleus; species Microcoleus sp. AT8-B5. Next base: position 29,549 of record NZ_JAUBUY010000049.1, on the reverse strand, counting down.
ACGAGCTGAAGTAGCTGCTTTTATCTATCAAACATTAGTGAGTACCAATCAAGCAAGACCAATTAATTCTCCTTACATTGCTAAGATTGATGTTAGCGAGTCGGTTGCTGTGCAAATTCCCAGGGGGGTGACTATCCCAATCGAGTACACAAAAGGCAAGATTTTGCTCGCCCCTAATGACAAGTCTCCGATTACGCTGACTGTAGCTGCGGATATCACGGGAAGTAATGGCCAAGTGTTGATACCCGAAGGCTCGAAAATTAGCGGCGAATTGCGATCGACTGCATCGGGCGTTCAGTTTGTGGCTCAAGAATTAAGTATACTCAACGGGAGCAGAGTGCCTCTCAATGCCACTTCGCAAGTGATTACTAGGAAAGAAACTGTTACCAAGGGCGTTAATGTTGGTAATCTGGTTAAGAATACGGCGTTGGGTGCAGCAGCAGCGGCGGCGATTGCAGGTGTTACGGGCGATCGGGCGATCGCAACTGAAGAGGTGCTCGGCGGTGCGGGAATCGGGACTTTGATCGGGGTATTTTTGGGTCGAGATAAAGTCGATTTGTATGCTGTTAATCCCGACACCGATCTAGATTTGCTGTTGAATTCCGATTTGGTAGTTGGTACTGCCAGCACAGACATTTGTAGCGCTCGATAGAGCCGATAATGGGAAATTTCCTCAAACCCCTCGCCTTGCAGGAGAGGGGCTTTAATTTGTGTATTTCACTTTCCTACAGGTGCATCTAATCAAATAATTAGCCAGGGATTTTCTTTAAGTGTGAATTCCTACGGACATCCCAAACTTTCGCGAGTAGAAACTCCCGTCACGGGATTGACACCATCTGCTTTCTCGCACAGGAGAGTCACTTGATAAGCGTCGATAATCGCGTCAGTAAAGTCAGCGCCGGAAATTGCAGCATCAAAAAACCGAGTTCGAGTCATAATTGCCTCGGAAAAATTAGCATTCGTCAAATTAGCGCCGTCGAATGTAACTCTATCTGCCAAAGCACCGGAGAGGTTGGCACCTGACAAGTTGGCATTCAGCAAAACTCCCTTAGTCAAAATCGCATTCGTTAAATCAGCACCTTGAAAATTTGTTCCCCGCATTTCAGCAGCGACAAATGTTCCCCCCGCTAAATCCGAGTTAGAAAAATCGCGATCGGACAAATTAATATTTGTGTAATTAATATTTGTTTTCGGCAGGGCAAATGCCGGAGTAGCACTCAGCAGCACCCAGCCAAAAGCCAACACTAAACTTAAAACCAGGCTCAGGAAAATTCGGAAAACTCTTTTCATGATGATGGGAATGGGGAATTGGGCATAGTTGACTGTTGACTGTTGACTGTTAACTGTTAACTGTTGACTGTTGACTGTTGACTGTTAACTGCTGACTAATGACTAATGACTAATGACTAATGACTGATGACTCATGACTAATGACTCATGACTAATTAAAATCGCTTTACCCAATCTTCGCCAACGCGAAGCGTCAAGTCAGAATTAATTTCACCGGTAGAAGATGCTTCAAGTTTACCGCCGCCTAACTCTTTTTGCAGTAGATTCGCTGCCTCTAAATCGCCTTGCTGAACAATAATTTGACTTTGACGCTGCTTTTGGGGCGCATCCTGCACTACAGATACATTAAAAAATCCCTTTTTTGTGAGAAATTCAGCAACGTTTTTTGCGCTTGTCGGTTTGCTAGAAGCGTTTTGGACAGATATTTTGAGGTTTTTGGGCAACAGGGACTCGGTTGGGTTGCGAAATCGTCCTTGTTCAAAATCCGGCACGCTCTGGTTCAAGTATTGTGTCATAATGCGATCGCGCCCGAGCACATCTACAATCCAATAACTCCTCAAATCCCCTGTTTCTGAACTAGAACGTCCAGGCAACATTACCATTTTAAAATTATCTCGCTCCAATTGCAAACCGAAATTGGCTAGCGTCAATATTTCCTCATAACTTAGGTTTGTATCCACATATTTTTGCATCAATCGAACAATTTGTGGCAAGCGCACCAATGCTGATGGACTTGCGAGGCGGTCCCGAATAGCTTGAATTAAAGATTGCTGCCGCTGAATGCGGCCAATATCTCCTAAACCATCGTTGCGAAATCGAGCAAATTGTTCTGCTTGTTCTCCGTTGAGAGTTTGCCATCCCTGGCCTAAGTTTATTTTTAACTTTTGGGCAGTATCTGTATAGGACATCGCGCGAGGTACAAATACCTCAATTCCGCCCAACAAATCGACTAATTCCTGAAACGCATTACTGCTGACTCGCACGTATCGTTCAATTTTCGTATTGTTCAGCATACTGCTAACCAATCGCGTGGCCAAAGCTGCTCCTCCTCTAGCATTGGCTTCGTTAATTTTGCTGAAGCTAATTCCAGCATCTTCGACTTTAGTATCTCGTGGAACTGAAAGCAAACTAATAGATTTATCTCTAGGTTCGAGGTGCAATAAGAGTATTGTATCGCTGCGACCGTTAAATATCTTAGGGGAATTGGCGGCAGATTCTGGCACACTGTCAATTCCCAATATCAAGACATTAACTGACCGCGACAGGCGGTATCCAGAGCGGTTGGAGGATAAATAGTCAAAGCCAGTCGCCTCTAATACTCTATTGATAATTGGCGGTTCCACGGGAGCTAAAAGGGCGGTAATTGCACCCAATGTGGCCGAGATGGCGGCTGTGAAAACCAGGAAAAATAGCCCCACTATATACAGGAAGAATTTAGGCTTTTTTCTAGAAATTTGATCGACTGGTGTAACAAAGTCTCTTTTAAAAATTGACAAGTTTTTCATAGACTTGCTGTTGGTTATTGCAGTTTTTCAGCTTTGCAGTAAAACTTGGGCGGTGCTTCTAGAAAGTATTTGAACATAGCCGGACACAGCCAGCCTTCGAGATTTTTCGATTCCCACCGATACCAGTTACCGCCGTATTCTGCTTTCAACCACAGCATTTCTGCTTGATATCCGGGAAATGGATTGGCTGAAAATAAAAGTCGGAAACCTTGGGCGGCATTGGGAATGTCTGCCACAAGCGCGTTAATCATTTCGGGGACGCCCTGAACAAATGGTTCTCGGACAAGTCCGACTCGCTCGTCGTCAAAAACCCAGGTGTACTGTTCGCGATAGGGGTAAATTACCATCATGGCATTGGACATGGTATTCGCCTCTTTTCATTTCCTTTTTTTGTCTGCAAAAATGCAACTGTTGATACATTATATTCTGTGGCGCGGAAGTTGTGCGCTATCCGCTTTGACAACCCTGTTTTAACTTAGGAATTTTCGCGGGTTATTTACAAAGTTTATTCGGTTTTGGCGGATTGGCGAAGTTTAGGGCTATGGGGCTTTATATCTATTTTTGTGTTTTTTTTTATTTTATGTAATACCAATTCTCCAAACTCTTGCAACAATTATGAGTTTTTGGTTTGTTTACGCTCACGCTTCAGGTAAGGTGCGTCGCTTGGAGATTGTCGCTCTTTTTTAGGATTGGCAGGTGGCGACGCACCCTACAGCTACTGTTGCATGAGTTTTGAGAATTAGTATAAATAGTATCCCAATTAAACAGAAATAAAGGTGATTACTGCCAGGATTTTTACTCTTATGGTGCCTATTTGTATAACCATTACTACGTTTATAGTAAGGACAAATAGTCTGTATTCATCCCAACTATGAGAACCGACACCCTAACTACCAAACTATAACTATTTGTAGCTGGGTGTGATGTTTCTTTTCGGGAAAATCCCGCTCAAATTCTCGTCAGCTCAACCAGGGCATTAGCTAAATATTGATACTGCGGCAAAGTATTGTATAATTGAGCCGAAATCCTCACCAACTGCTTACTAGCATTCGGCCAAGGAATCACCGGAACTTCAATTTTAAAAATCTCCCACAGCGCCTCTTGCAAAGGTGGAATTCCTCCCTTTGCAACCACATCAGACTGGGAGTCTAGCAGCGGCACAACAGCCATCGAACCCACCATTTCATCAGGACAAGGTAGCGGCAAATCTAATTTGTCCGCCAATATTTTTCTTCCAGCCAATGCTAAAGCATGATTCTTTGCCATCAATTCCGGCCAGCCGCCGCTCAACAAAGAACCCATAAAATCAATAGCTACAGGCACGCACAAATAGGGGCTAGGATCGACTGTTCCCATCCAGTCAAATTCTAGTTGAAAGCGCGATTTATCAGCACGGGGCGAGTTAGCACCGTGACTGATTGTAGTTGGCCGAATGGCATTTTGTTTGTCGCGCCGCACGTATAAAAATCCCGCACCTTTCGGCGCGCACAGCCACTTGTGGCAATTTCCCGTATAGTAAGCCGCGCCAATTTCCTCTAAATTCAGTGCTACCATTCCCGGCGCGTGAGCTCCGTCTACCAATACATCCACGCCACGGTTAGCTAACTCGCCGACTAACTGTTTGATGGGAAAAATTAAACCTGTTTGGCTGACAACGTGGTCTAATAAGGCTAACTTTGTTTGCGGTGAAACGCACTTAATTATTGCTTCAATAACTTGGTCGGGTGACTCAATGGGAAAGGGGACTTCTGCTACTATTACTTTAGCGCCTGTACGCTCGGCTACAAAATTAAGTGTGTTGCGGCAAGCGTTGTATTCCTGATTTGTAGTTAGCAATTCGTCGCCAGGAGAAAAACAGAGCGATCGCAAAACTGCATTTACTCCCGTCGTCGCATTCGGCACAAAAGCCAAGTCATCCTCACTCGCACCGAGAAATGCTGCTAACTGATTTCTCGCATTATCCAACAAGGGTTCAAATTCCCGCAGTAAAAAGCGCAATGGTTCTCTTTCCAGTTGTTCTCGAAAAATGGTTTGCGCTTCGAGTACGGGAATCGGACAGGCCCCAAAAGAGCCGTGATTGAGGAAAGTTATATCGCGATCGAGCAACCAATATTGGTTAATCATTAGTAAATAGTAATTAGTAATTAGTCAGTTAACTGTCAACTGTCAAAAGTCAACAGTTACTCATTTTACCTTTTAATTGCTCAAACTCTTCTAATGTATTGCAATTCGATAACATTACTGCTTCTCGTTCCCCTACAGGTAAAGGGATTGCGGGTATTTGATTTAACCAAACTTGAAAGGAACGTCCTCCTTTGTCAATAAAACTTTGCAAGCTGGGCAGAGATTGTTGGCGGTAGAAGCCGCACAAAGGCTCCCAGCGCGAATTTTGATAAGGGACAACTGCTAAAGTTGATGGGGGAAACTCTGTTAACTGACTTGCCCAATTCTGAATAATCTGGGCATCCAACAAAGGCAAATCGCAAGCTAACAGTAAAATCCACTCGGCGGCAATTTCTGTCAATCCCTGAGTCAATGCAACCAAGGGCCCGGATCCCGGATTGTACTCTACCAGAAATTGGGATGTTTCGGTTAAGGTCGATCGATAGCGATCGGGCCAAGCAGTCAGAACATAAACTTCGGGGGTTACAACTGCGGCAACTTCCAACGCCCGCTGCAAGAGGGATTTGCCCTCTATTTCCAGTAGAGCTTTATCCCTACCCATCCGCGAACTTTGGCCGCCTGCAAGCACAATTACGGCAATTTTATGATTAGTCATTAGTCAGTAGTCAGTAGTCAGTAGTCAGTAGTCAGTAGTCAGTAGTCATTAGTTATCGCAAGAATTGTCTGTTTTGAACAGGCAAGATGCCTGTTCCACAATAATTATTGGAGATGTCTAGTAGTCAGTAGTAAGTAGTCAGTAGTCAACTGTCAACTGTCAACTCAAAACACTAACGGCTTGGCTAACTTCCTCAAGTTTTTGCACGACTTGACCCCGACTTAATAAAGTTTCTGCCTCAATCAAACCCGAGCTCATATCCAAACAAACTCCGCTGCGCCACAGATAAAATCCGCCGTTCCAGATAGCGGACTGCATCACTTCTGAGGGTTTTCCAAGCAACACTTCCTGCATTTGTTTTAATAACTCAGAGGTTGATTCAAATGCCGGATTTGTGTTGCTAAAACCGTAATCTCCGTGGGCCAAAAGCAGTCGTTCAAACTCGGCATCCGGCTTAGCAATGCCGATAATCGCAGTACGATCGCGCGGCAAATCGCAGCTTCCCTCCAATCCTTTGACTGTGGTATAATTTTTGATTCCCCGCAACTCAAAGGCTTTTTGAAACATACCTTCTGTCGGCGGGTGGACGTAGCCCGATATGACGTTAACATCGCCGGCACAGGGACACCACATCAACTCCATTGTCGAAAAAGGTGGCCGTTTTCCAATTTCGCGGCGGTAGGGCACTAAAGCGGCGGCTTGAGGAAAATGCTTGGGAAGGTACACAAAACCCAAACCCGTATTGTCAAAAACTTGCTGGACTTTTTCTAAACTCAGTTTTCTCCAGTCAACTCCCAAACCGCGCCAAATTTCAATCAGGGGAATGCCTTCCTTGGTTGGCATGGTATCCCCGCCGTGCATGAGGGTTGGGACGCCAGATGCGGCTAAAATTAGGGCGGTTATTGGGCTAATTGGAGCCGTGCGCGATCGCCCGTCGTAAGCAACGCCAAACACGGCGACGGTAGAGACGGAAAACCCTTTTTCTCGGTTTGGGGGGGCAAGAAGGGGCCCCAATTCTTCATAAGCATCGAGCATTCCCGCTAATTCTTCCCCAGTGGGCCGTTTAATGCGGTGGGAAATCATAAAAGCTCCTATTTGAGCTGGTGTTGCTTCCCCCAGCAGCATCATCCGCGTGGCTGCTGCTGCTTCCGAGCGAGTTAAGTTTTCTCCTGTGTGTACTCCGCTGCCAATTTTTCGCAGCAATTCTCTAAATGCGTCACTCATAACATTTGAAGTTGGTAATTGGTAAGGGTAATTGGTAGTATTTGAACCGTTTTAAATTTAAATTTCAGAACTATCTATTCAAAATTATCGAATTATACCAGTTCCCAAAAAGAAGGCAATTGTTGGAAATGTCCAAACCCTTATTTCATCAGTCATTCCCAATCTAAAATATAAAATATAATATCTAAAATGGTATTAACTCCCTGATTTTTCTAGGTTGATTACATCAAATGGCGGCACAAATTCGCGTACCAAATTCCAGAAATGGGCGATCGGCGGAATTTGCATTCGATCGTGAGTTGTCACCAACACCACTTCGCGAGTCCAAGTGGGATCTGCGGCCAATTGACCGATCGTCGAAACCTTGGAATTTGACCGCTCTTGGGCGATCGACCGAATTGCTAAAGTACGATCGCCCTTCGCCTCCACCAAAGCTGAATGCGGCAGCAAAGCAATCAATTCTCCCTGTCGCACCACACCCCGAAAAGCATCAAGAGTGTTGAGTTCCAAAACAGCATGAAGTTTAGCACCGATGCGTCCAAATTGTTCTTGCACCATCCGCTGCATTCCGTACCCGTCCTTAAACACCACTTGCGGGTAACAAATCAATTCCGGCCAAGGTACTCGATCGTACTGTGCCAGGGGATGACCCGCCGCCATCAACACCTCGATCGGCTCATTGTAGAGCACCTCAACCAACATTTCCGGGGCTTGAGTAAAATGGCGGTTGTTCATCACCACAGCGATGTCAACCAAACCGTCTTTGAGGACTTTCAGAGCTCGATCGCTCCCGAGGGCAGTCACTCGCAATTGCACGTCTGGATAGTCGCGGCAAAACTTTTGCAGCACAGGTGGCAAATAAGCAGCGCAAACCGAATGAATCGCCGCCACGCAGAGTTCCGGCTGCTTTCCTGCCCGTAAGTCTCCCAATTCTTCAGCAGCATTTCGCCAAGTCTGACAGATTTTGCGAGCGTGAGGCAGTAGGCATTCCCCTCCCACAGTCAGTTTCGCGTGGGCCGTGCGGTGAAACAGCGACAAACCCACTTCCGCTTCTAATCCCTGCACTTGGCGGCTAATAGTCGATTGGGTAACGCCACACTTCCGGGCCGCTTGCTGAAAGCTACCAGTTTCAGCCACTGAAAGAAATGCTTGAAGCTGCTCTAAGCGCATGGATGTTTCATTCGAGATGGTTTCAGAAATTTTACTGGAACATAATCTGTGACATTAACCGATGTAGTAGCAGAATTTAGTAGACTTTGATACAGGTACAGATTAGTTTTGATTCCAGCGCCAGAGGCGGGGATGCTGCGCTCTAAGCATCAATCTGCTCCGGCAGGATTTCTGAGCCTCCAAGTAGAGGTCGATTCTCCTATGTTGAAGGGATTTCTGAATCTGCAAACTTATCAAAAAATAGATTCAATAAAGATGAATTTATCGACTATTGCCAGTTGCTAGCTAAACCGTTTCACCCAACGGCACTTTAGTAATCTCTTCATCAAGCGCGCTCAATTGCTCTGTTTTTCCGTAAGTTGTGAATTCAAAAGATAGCATTGAATTTCGTACCTCCTTGGGAATTATAGTACCTCACTCTCCCTAAACCTCTCAATAAATGGACAAATATTTCAGGCAGGTTAGTTAAACCCTGCTGTGAACTTTCCTCCCCGGACTAAAGTCACTTTTGTTTTATGTTTTTTTGTGTATAAACTAGAAATTAGCGGGTCAGCAACACAAGTGCAACTAAGATCGATCGCACAGGAAAGCCGAAATGCTGCTCTTTATTAAGATTATGTCATTTAACCACAATTTTATTCCGCAAGATGGCTGTTGCCAGTGGCAACCCCAGTTGATGGGACTGCAGGTGGTCAGCGATGTGTTAATTGCCTTGGCTTATTATTCAATTCCAGCACTTCTGACATACTATGCCCGGAAGCAGCGGGACGTGCCTTTGAGCAAGGGGTTTATCCTATTGGGAGCCTGGTTTTTCTGGGGCGGGACAACTTACTTGATGCAAGTTTGGATGCTGGTGCACCCCAGCTACTGGCTGTCAAGTTCGATCGCCCCCGTTACCGCTATCATCTCTTTGTGGGCTGTAGCGTCCCTGAGACCTTGGATTTCTCAAGTGTTGGCTTTGGCTGGGGCGGCCTCTTTTCCAGGAAATACGGCGCTGGAATCTGAAAAGGTCGATCGACTGCAAGCCGACTCTGATATTACAAATTCCGTCCCCTCCCTCACAACCGAACTCCAGCAAATTAACCAGCAATTGCTTGCAGAAATAACGCAGCGAGAGCGAGTCGAGGATCTCCTGCTTGACACCGTAGGCAAGCTGCAAGAAAGCGAAGAACGCTTCCGCGTTTTTCAGGAATTATCTCTAGACGGTTTTAACGTGTTCCGCAGCATCCGCGACGAATCCACAATTGTGGATTTTGAATGGGAATACGTCAATCCTGCTGCAGCAAAAATTCAGCAGAGTACCCCAGAGGAATTAATCGGCAAGCGATTGCTGCAAGTGCTGCCGGGCCATAAATATAGCGGTTTGTTCGACAGTTACGTCCAAGTTACAGAAACAGGAATTCCCCTCGATACCGAGATTTATTACAACAGCGAAAGCGAAGGCATTGTCGGCTGGTTTCGGATTATGACCGTTAAATTGGGCGACGGCATTGCTATTTCTTTTGGCGATATTACTAAGCGCAAGCAAGTAGAAGCATCCCTGCGCGAGGCGCTGCAAAAACTCACTTCTCATTTTGAAAATACGCCCCTAGCGGTGATTGAGTGGGATGAAAACTTTCGTCTCAGCGGGTGGTCGCCGGCGGCCGAGAATATTTTTGGCTGGGAAAAAAGAGAAGTTTTAGGCAAGCATTTTAGCGACTGGAACTTTATTTCCAAGGGCGATTTGTCAGAGGTAGAATCTGCAATTTATAGTTTAAAAAAACCAGAAAATCGCTGCAATGTAGTTCGCAACAGCAATTATAATAAGAGGGGTTCGTTGGTACACTGCGAGTGGTACAATTCGGCTTTTTACAGCGATTCGGGACAGTTGGTATCGGTGCTGTCTCTGGTTTTGGACGTGACTGAACGCTTTAAGTTTCTGGAAGTGCTGCGACAGTCTGAAGAGCGGTTTCGGATTGCAGCAGAAAGTGCCAGTGATTTGATTTACGAATGGGATATCGAGACCGACATCGTGCTGTGGTTCGGTCACGTAGACGAACATTTGGAGTACGCAAAAGGCGGATTTCCGAGGACAAGAGCAGCTTGGAACAGTATCTTGCACCCGATCGACCGCGATCGAGTTTTGGTCGCAGTCGATCGGTATTTGAGTGCGCCAGACAGTTCTGCCGCCCCATTTTTTGAGGAATACCGCGTTCAGTGCCAACGGGGTGGCTTGCTCCATTGGATCGATCGGGGCAAAGCAGTGCTTGACAAACAAGGCAATCCCTGCAAATGGATCGGCGTAATTAGCGACATCACCGCTCGCAAAGAAGCCGAAGAACAGCGGAATTGGGCATTGGCGCGGGAACAGGCCGCTCGTCGCGAAGCCGAAGCCAGCGAACAGTTGTACCGCGTCCTCGCTGAAGCCATCCCGCAAATAGTTTGGACTGCCAGACCCGACGGCTGGCTCGACTACTACAACCAGCGCTGGTTTGAATATACTGGCTTGACGCTGGAGGAAACTCAAGGCTGGGGGTGGCAGCCAGTTTTGCATCCAGATGACGTGGAAGATGCTGTAGAAAGCTGGAAGACCTCGGTGCAGACGGGGAGGACTTACGAGGTGGAATACCGCTTTAAACGAGCCTCTGACGGGGCTTACCGCTGGCATCTGGGCAGGGCATTGCCCGTGCGGGACGCTGAGGGGAAAATTCTTAAATGGTTCGGGACTTGTACCGATATTGACGATCGCCAGCGATCGGCCCAAACAGCCTATTTTAACGCTCAAGCTTTGGCTTTGCTGTCGTCGGCTTCCCTGGATTACGAGAAGGCGCTGCAAGGTTTGGCAGATTTAACAGTACCGGGGCTAGGGGATTGGTGCTGTGTGCATTTGCTCGATGCCGACGGCTCGATCCGCTTGCAAGCAGTTGCTCACTCAGATCCGAGCAAAGTCGATCTGCTGTGGCAAATTGATCGGCGTATGCCACTCGACCCCCAGGGACGGCACGGAGTAGCAAAGGTGCTGCGGACTGGTGAGTCGAAGCTATACCCAGAAATACCGCAATGGGTGATCGAAGCAGTTGTCCCGGACAGGGAACTGCAGTTGGTGCTGCGCTCCCAATCCCAGGTGCTGTCGGCAATCTGCGTACCACTGATCGCTCGCGGGCGGACGCTGGGAGTGATTTCGTTGCTGTGCGGGGAGTCTGGCCGCCGCTGCGGGGTGGAGGATTTAATTTTGCTGGAGGATTTGGCGCGGGATGCGGCGGTGGCGATCGACAATGCGCGGCTTTACCGGGAAGCAGCGGAGGCCAACCGGATTAAAGACCAGTTTTTAGGAACGCTTTCTCACGAGTTGCGGACGCCTCTGAACGCGATTTTGGGCTGGGCCCAGATGTTGCGGCAGCGCCAGATGAGTGCCGAAAAAACGGCTGTGGGTTTGGAGACTATTGAGCGAAACGCGCGGTTGCAAACTCAGATGATTGAGGATTTGCTGGATGTTTCCCGGATTGTGAGCAACAAAGTGTGTTTGAAGCTGTTCCCGGTGGATTTGGTGCGGATTGTAGAAACGGCGGTGAAGGCGCTGATCCCTGATGCTGAAGCTAGGGGAATTGAATTGGTGAGTTTTTGTGGCGAAGGGGTGAGCTTGGTGAAGGGCGATGCTACTCGTTTGCAGCAGGTGGTGTCTAATTTGCTCTCGAATGCTATTAAGTTTACGCCGCCGTCGGGTCGCGTGGAAATCACGCTCTCGGAGGATGGGGAACCGGGAGCAGGGGGTGGCGCCATCTTGTCTGGGCCGTCTCCGGTTCACTCTGTTTCGATCGTTGTTAGCGATACGGGAATTGGCATCAGCAAGGAGTTTTTGCCCTTTGTGTTCGATCGCTTCCGCCAAGCTGACAGCACTTCTACGCGCAATTACGGCGGGCTGGGACTGGGGTTGGCGATCGTCCGCCATCTCGTGGAACTCCACGGCGGCAGTGTCTGGGCCGAAAGTCCTGGGGAAGGACTCGGCTCGACTTTCCGAGTCCGACTGCCAATTGAGCACAGCTAAAGTTGTGATTTTTCAGTTATCGAGTTCAAAATTCAATATTTAATTTCTACGTAAGGTGCTTATGGCGCACCCTAAATTTAAATGTTCTCCGTAAATCCGCCCGCTCTTAATTTTATTGCCATTCTTGCAGGGCGATCGCAATTCCTTGTTTCAATTTTGGTTCGAGACTCTCTTGTTTCACTAAGCTTTCTAATTTCTGCCTAGCCTCAGCAGCACCTAGCTGTTTGAGCGCTGCCATGCAGTGTAGCCTGACGCTGTTGTCTGCGTCGCCCAACATTGGAATCAGAGCATCTAGCCCTCTCATATCTCCTAATTTTCCTAAACCTAAAGCTAAAAATTTTTTGCTAACTGCCTCCTGCACGGCCGGATGATCGGTTTTCAACAAATCAATCAGAATTTCAGCAGCAACAGCTTTTAATTGCGGCTTTTCTACTCGCCCTAAAACCGTGACTATCTCTTGACAAACAGTATAATTTATGTTAGTAAATTGCGCCCTTAATGTCTGATGCAAATATGCTAAAGCGGTTGCAGTTTCCATCCAGCTTAGGGCGCGCACAGTTTCGATTTGCAATTCAACCGGAGTTATTGGCGATCGCAGCAATTCAAATAAAGCAGCAGCAGCAGCATCGGTTTTCACTCGCCCGATCGCGATCGCCGCTTGCTGACAAACTTCTAATCGGATGTCGGAAAGCAAAGGTTTGAGCAAGTTAACTAAATCTAATTCTGCATCTAAATAGGCGCGCACACCCAGAGCTCGCACGGCTTCTTTTCTGACTGCTGTCGCCGGATCTTTGAGTGCTGCTACCAGTACCGGGGGGATGCGGGAATCGTGAAAGCTGCTCAGGGCCTCGATTGCGGCTGCCCGCACCGCAACTTGAGAGTCTCCGACTACGCTCAACAGCGGTGGGATGGTTTCGGTGCGCCGAATTTGGGCGAGTGCTGCTGTTGCAAACTGTCGCGAGTCTTCTTGGAGTAGGAGAGTTGCGAGGGATTCTATAGCTGTCGGGCCGAAATTCCCTAGGGTTTCGGCGGCGATTTGGCTCAATTCTTCGTCGGAATTTTTGACTAATTCTACTAAAGCTTGAATCACTTCGGGGCTATTCCCTACGGGATAGCTTGGTTTCACGAACTTTCCGAGGATGCGGGCGGCAAACCACCGGGGTTCGGTGTCTGCGTCTTCGTCTTCGAGCACGGCAATTAAAGGTGCGATCGCGCCATCTCCCAGATTTGGCAATACTTTAGCAATTTCCCAACGGTCTTGAAAATCGCCCGATTTTAAGGCTTCTATTGCTAAACTGACAGCTTGCTCTAAAATGTGTTCTTCCTGCGGCTTGCTACCGTCGGCTGTCACTTGCTGCAAGCATTCAACTAACAAGGGCCAGTTTTGGCGAGCGGCCGCGACTTGCGCTTTTTGTAAAAAATTATACATGATTTTAAATTAAGTTCGATCCACAAGCGAGGTTTTTTGCTGCTAAGTCAGAGCCGGAGGGAGCTATTTTTTACAAATCTTTTGCTACAATTATCCATTTTTTAACATTTTTGTCAATCCATCATAACTGGTAAAATGGAAGTAAAGCATTAATTTCATGCAGTTAAGGCATCAAGCTATACTTTTTGTAATTTAAAAGACCCAATATTCCTAATTAAAAATTAACAAATGAAGAAAGCTCTACTTTTAGTAAACCAGCACTCCCGAAAAGGGCAAAAGCTATTATCTCAAGCCACTGTAAAATTAGAAGCACTGGGTTTTGAGTTAATTATAGAGTCTACCGACCACGCCCACGAACTTTCCGACACGATTCGCCGCTACCAAAATCGAGTCGAATTAGTAATAATTGGCGGTGGCGACGGCACTCTCAACGCCGCCATAGAAGGTTTGATAGACACCAAGTTACCCTTGGGTATTTTGCCCATGGGAACAGCTAACGACCTAGCCCGCACTCTGAGAATCCCTACAGATTTATCAGCAGCTTGTCAAGTAATCGCCAGGGGTAAAGTTCGACTAATAGACCTAGGTTGGGTGAACGGCAAGCATTTTTTTAATGTGGCGAGTTTGGGATTGAGCGTGCAAATTACCCAGCGGCTGACTAAAAACGTGAAGCAGCGCTGGGGAGTTTTAGCTTATGCTTTTACTGCTTTGCAGACAATTTTGTCAGCGCGACCGTTCCGAGCAGAAATTAAGGTAAACAACCAATCTTTTAAGGTGAAAACTATTCAAATTGCCATTGGCAACGGTCGCTATTACGGCGGAGGGATGACAGTAGCCGAGGATGCCACAATCGACGACAAGCGACTGGATTTGTACAGTTTGGAAACAATACACTGGTGGGAAATCATTGCTTTGCTGCCGGCTATGAGGCAAGGAAATTATACCAGTTCGCCTAACGTTCGCGTCTTGTACGCTCAAGAATTTGAGGTGAATACTAGCAAACGCCGTCCGATTAATACCGACGGTGAAATCACAACTTACACGCCTGCAAAATTCCGAGTCATTCCCCAAGCTTTAGCAGTTATAGCTCCTTCATAACTCATGACTTATATAATTATGTTGTGGAACAGGCATCTTGCCTGTTCATATATAATTATGTTGTGGAACAGGCATCTTGCCTGTTCATATATTTGCCACGGGCAAGATGCCCGTGCCACAGTTAATTAATCAATA
>NZ_JAUBUY010000049.1:0-14795 GCF_036705565.1 Microcoleus sp. AT8-B5 | reverse complement strand
GGAACAGGCATCTTGCCTGTTCATATATTTGCCACGGGCAAGATGCCCGTGCCACAGTTAATTAATCAATAAATTATCTTGTGTTGTGGAACAGGCATCTTGCCTGTTCCTATATTTGCCACGGGCAAGATGCCCGTGCCACAATTAATTAATTAATCAATAAATTATCTTGTGTTGTGGAACAGGCATCTTGCCTGTTCATATATTTGCCACTAGCAAGATGCCCGTGCCACAATTAATCAATTAATAATCGCCTCCAGCGCCATATTGCCACGCTTCAACTAATCGGTGAAAATAGTATTGCTGCTCCGGCGCTAAATTTTTTACCTGCGGTTCTACGGCTTTCCCCAAAGGCTGCAATCCCGTATAAATTCCTAAATTTACATAATGAACCATCCAATCGAGCAAATTAGTTATTCCTACCTGCGGGATAATTTTCATAACTAATCCGGGATGGCTAATTGCTGTTTTAAACAGAGTTTGGGACAAAGCCGGAAACAGCACGATATCTTGAAGAAACGGTTTGAGTACCGGTTCTCCCAACTCTTCCATAACCTGAAATACGGCAGCCAAAAGTTGATTGATTTGATTTGGGTCTATTTTCTGATTCATCGCAGCACTCATCGAACGCTGAAACAACCAGGTGACAGATAGATTCGGCTGGTAGGGTTGCAAAAGTGCGAGGGAATTTTTGTCGAGACTGTCGCTTGTCAAAGCTTCGTCAATTCCTAAAGTCAAGCGTTTGAGGTGACGCACCATTGCGCCGAAACCGCCGAAGCTGAGGGGAGATTGGCTACCGCTGCTGTCTCCGACTGGGAGTAGGCGATTCCAAGGCGTTTTGAGAGGACTTTGGCGATAGCAGGGAAAAAATCCGTAGAGTGCTCTTTGGAATTTTAACTGTTCGAGTTCGACGTTTTGATATTGGGGAAGCAAGCGCAAATACTCTTCAAATAATGTTTCTAAACTGAATCTTTCTGTGTCGGCGTCTATGTAGGTAAATAAGTAGGTGGTGCGGCCGTCTCTGGCTGGAAATGCTTCCCAAAAATATTGGCACTGATTTTGCATTGGGGTGAAGGATGCAAATATATCGCCGGTGTCGTTTTTGGGGTATCCTTGAGCGCAACTACCGACTACTAAACATACGGCGTCGGGTTTTTTCCCTTGTCTAGCTTGGCGGACAATGGGCGAAAAATGTCCCATTGCGTCTAATAATAATCGGGTTTTAAATAAATTTGTAGCAGGTGGTGTATCGGTGTTGGCCGATTCTACAAGGACTCCATTTGGGTGAATGGTTGCTGTTTTAAATGGTGTATTTTCAAATAGCTTTCCTCCAGCTTGGAGGAATCGCTGTTTCAGGGTTTCTAGGAGGTAAACTGGGTCTATTCCGATGTTGAGTACGTCGCGCACCCAAATGTCTGGGGTGTTGGCAAAGCTGATGCGGGCTGGGTTATATTCGGTGGCTATGGCCTTTTCTATCTCTTCAACAGAGAGCAAATTTAGTTCTAAGAATGCGTCTAATTCTTTGCGAGAAATGTTCCATTCTTGATCGCGGCCTCGCAGGGTGCCGCGTTCTATCAAGGCTACTCGCCAACCCCGCACGGCTAAGGCTGTACCGATTAATATTCCTAGGGTTCCGCCGCCGATAACTATGTCGAAGTCGAGGGTTTCGAGGGGTTGTTGGCTGTGTTTGACTGCTTGGGCTGCTGGTGCGGTGTTTTGTTTGAGGTTTTCCCAGAGTCGATCGACTTTTCTCAGGCCTGTGAGGGCGTCTCCTGGCATTTGGGAGAGGATTTGTTCGGTGAGGGACATCGGGTTTTAGGATTGAAGAGTGGTGGATTTTTTATAATTTAGCTTAGATCCACATTTCCGACAGTTTCAGGGCTGACGCATGGGGTGGCGAGAATCCCGGTTTATACTAAGAGGTTGCACCCTTGTCAATAAGCTTTTTAGGAACAGGCTTTCC
The DNA here is from genome assembly GCF_036705565.1 of Microcoleus sp. AT8-B5. NCBI lineage: Bacteria > Bacillati > Cyanobacteriota > Cyanophyceae > Oscillatoriales > Microcoleaceae > Microcoleus > Microcoleus sp. AT8-B5. The sequence goes on along the minus strand of NZ_JAUBUY010000049.1, from coordinate 12,832 downwards.
GGCCTGTTCCACAAAGAGTAGATTTTCTTGTGGAACAGGCCGGAAAGCCTGTTAAGCGAGAATGGTGCAAGATGTGAGTTTCTACGAATTTTGGGCTTAGTAACGAGAAATCTAGGAATCAACCGGGTTTATGAGGTTGGGAGTGCGATCGCGAACCGAGTTTTTATAATCATACAAAGAAACCCGGTTTCTGAAAAAAAACCGGGTTTCTACCTCTCGTTGGTAAGTCTGGGGAATTATCTTCAATCAGCCGTACTTAATTCTTCAACTCGCAGCCGATCGCACAAAATTCGCTCGCACACTATACCACCCGTATCCGCACTCCTGCAAACTTCTAATTGAGCTTCCGGCAACGCTTCAAACAAAAAACGCTCTCCCGGAAAAACCGTCCGCTCAAAATACCAATTAGGAATATTTGTAATGCGAGCGATTTGCACTTTGCTAGTATTATTAAGATACCAACACAAAATGCGCGTATGACCTTCGGAAATTACCTGATTTAGTGTCAAATTCATCTTTTTAACTTGTTTGTGCAATGGTGCGAGCGAGTGGCAAAAGACCTAAGCTTATTATAGCATATTCCCAGTTAAAACAGAATTTTTTATACATTTTTTATACATTTTTTGGGTTAATTAATAAATTTCTCCGGGAAAACATCAGCGCCTTCCCCCTATTCCCAAGAAGGTGCAAAAGTCGGCATTGCTAAAGTGCAAGATTTCCATCCTCCCTTAACAGGTGCATTCAACAATTGACAGTGACCGACAGAACCTCTTGCCTGTTGGTAGTGACCGCAAAAATTACACTTGGAAGCCGGATTGCACCCGCGCTCGCTAATTACAAGGCTGGGCTGCTTTTGGGTTTGGTTGCGCTCGATAGTTAAAGTGTTCATTAAATTACTTTTTAAATGTTCAGTCTTAAGTATGACGGCTGGAGTGCAGTCGTGGCGTCTATCTCAAGGCTTAGTTCACCTTTAAGATTTGTTTAGGGATCGATATAAAATATATTATTTTTGAGATGATCGAGCTAGGGAGCAATTGAATTTCCTTTCGATCGCATTGGCGGCCACGGCTTTAGGGTCGATCGCGCTTGCCGGGGGATATACTTCCTGAGACAGAGCTAATTATCCTCGCCTAACTTGCTGAACAAATCGGCTAAAATTGTATTAGAAAATAAAAAACCTTCGGGATCGCTCAACCTCAAATTGCCCGAAAGCGGCAGTTTCGCGGCATCGCCTAAAGTTGCGTGAAGCGGAGCTATCCCGTAGGGAATCGCCCTATCATCCGTCATAATTTCCACCAATCCTTGTCGCCAGTAGGGCTGCAAACAACGCCAAATTTTATCAACCGTTTGCTGACTAAACTTTTCAGTCAGCGCCGACAGGCTAACTCCTTCTGCTAAACGCAAACCTAGCATCAGCGTTTCTAACAAAACGTCATTTTCTGAGACTGGAAAACTTGGCTCAATTGCTGGGTAAATATCTGGCTGGGTTTCCCCCCCAATTCGAGGAGTAGCAGGGGAATTGAGGCGAGAGATCGATCGCACCCACTGATAATATTCTTGAGTTTTGCGAGGTCTAGTCAACCTCCGGCCTTCCACGTAACTCGCCGCCCCCATTCCCAAACCGTAATAAGGGCGATTTTCCCAATAAACGCGGTTGTGGCGGCACTGATAGCCATCGCGGGCGTAATTAGAAATTTCGTAATGTTCGTAGCCAGCGCCGGTCAGAATTTCCTGCGCTAAACGGTACATTCCAGCAGCGGTTTCATCTGCTGGTAGCGGCTGCGCGCCTGCTTCAAAGTAGCGCCCGAAAGCAGTTAAGGGCTCAACAATTAAGTCGTAACTCGACAGGTGAGTCGGGTTAATTTCCACCGCCGATTTCAGGGAAGCTTCCCAGTTTTCTAAAGTTTGGTGCGGCAGTCCCGAAATCAGGTCTAAACTGAAATTGACAATACCAGCCGATCGCACTATTTCCACTGCTTCAAAAATATCAGCGACAGAGTGCGATCGCCCGCAAGCTTGCAGCAATTCATCTTGAAAAGCTTGCACTCCCAAACTCACTCGATTTACTCCCGCCGCTGCATATCCCCGCAACTGTTCTAAAGTAAACGTACCCGGGTCTATTTCTATAGAAATTTCCGCCTCAGCAGCAATCCCAAATTTGCCGTCGAGAGTCTCTAAAATATTGCTCAACTGACTGACAGAAAGCAGCGAAGGCGTGCCGCCACCAAAAAAAACTGTTTTGAGAGATGCGCCTAAATTTTTAGTTTCTTGAATTTCTTGACACAGTACAGCAACGTATTGGACTATGGTGCCGGAATTCTCGCCATTTTTGCGATCGCCCACCACAAAAACCGGAAAATCGCAGTAGTAACAGCGGCGGCGACAAAAAGGTATATGCAGGTAAGCCGAACTAGGAATGCCGGAATTTGCCGCTTGCACACTTTTTTTTAATTCAAATGTTAAATAATCTGTGGGAGGGTTCATTATATCTCAAGCCGAAAGCGCCACTTCAAATCTAAAGTTTTAATTAAACAATCATGAATAATTATGTATATTATGACATTTTCTGACAAAAAAAGGGGTGCGAACCATCGGCTCTTTTAATTTAACCTCGTACCCGTTTTGATCTGCCAAAATTCCCCAACAGCCCGCATCGCGGTCTATTCGCACCTCGTGCCTGCTGGCGGCGGGGCGCGCTAAATCCCGATCGGCTCCCTGGCACATCCCCCAAAGGGTACAACGGGTAAATATAAGTTTATAAAAATCCCTCAGCAAATATAGCGATATCCGACCAAAGCATGAAAACAAGTATCAGCACTAGAAAGATATAATAGGCATAAATTCATTAACCTAGAACTAATGCTAGACGCAATCATAATAATCTCATTCATAATCGCAGGCGGAGGCATCGGCTATTACGGAGTCGAACTCCTGCCGAGCAATCTGCTGCTGCAAGTTACAAATATACAAGGCTTAAGTTCTGTACTAGGTTCCTTTGGAGCATTAATCGGCTTCGTGATGGGATTAGTGGCTCAAACAACCTATCGCCGCCTAGAAAAACAAGTCCGCGATATGCCGGTGGAGATGCTGCTGACGCGGGCGATCGGCTTAATCATCGGACTGCTAGTAGCAAACTTAATGCTGGCTCCGCTGTTCCTGCTGCCCATACCCCGCGAGTTCGGCTTCATCAAACCTTTAGTCGCAGTCTTGGGTAGCGTCATGTTCGGCTTCACAGGGGTCAGTTTGACAGACACCCACGGCCGCGCTTTCTTGCGACTGATCAACCCCAAAAGCTTTGACACGGTGTTGCTAGCCGAAGGTACTTTCAAACCAGCCACTGCCAAAGTTGTCGATACTAGCTGCATTATTGACGGCAGAATTGAAAACTTGCTAGAAACAGGTTTCCTCGAAGGTCAAATTATCGTGCCCCAATTCGTGCTCCAAGAACTGCAACTGGTAGCTGATTCCGCCAACGATCAAAAGCGAGTGCGCGGACGCCGCGGCTTAGATGTACTCAACCGCATCAAAGAAACATATCCAGAACGCATTCAAATTCACTCGGCAGACTACGAAGATATTGCCACAGTCGATGCAAAATTAGTCCGATTTGCTTTAGATATCGACGGCATTTTGCTCACCAACGATTACAACTTATCGAAAGTAGCTACCGTCCAAAAACTGCCGGTTTTGAATATCAACGATTTGACTCATGCGGTGCGCCCGACTTATTTGCCGGGAGATACGATCGAACTAAAAATCCGCAAAGAAGGCAAAGAACCCTCTCAGGGAATCGGTTACTTGGATGACGGCACAATGGTTGTCGTAGAAGCCGGCAGCAGCTATGTCGGTGGCGAAGCCAGAGTCGTAGTCACCAGCGCCCTGCAAACCAGCGCCGGCCGCATGATATTCGCCCGTCCTCAAGAATCCGTTATTGTTTAAAACTGAGTAACAATGGCCAGGGCAATCAGAATCAAATATTGCGATCGCTGTTCCCAATCTGCCCCGACTCTCTACCGCGCCCGGTATGACGAGTCGGGGCAGTGGTTTTTTTTGTGTCTTAAATGTTGGGAATCGGTAAGTAAAAACAATCCTTTTTACTTCTACGGTGGCACTTGGAAAGCCAGCAAGAAAAAATAGCAATTACCAGCTTCTTCTTCTTTTCTCTTCCTACCCTACGGGAACGGCTTCGCCGAACGCGTCCTTAGCGTCTTCGCGGTTCAATCGTATCAATATCAGTGATTCTAGAGTAATTAAAATCAACCAATCCCGATCGCATCTTCATACAATGTCTCGATCGCACAGCTAAAATTCACGCTAGCAAACTGAACTTCTTGTCCTTGACTGTAAGGATAAAGCACCCACAAACCCTCTGCATTCCGGCGAAAACACTCTACACTAACTCTTTCTTGATTGATTAATACATACTCTTGCAAACTTTCGGAAGTACGGTAATCGGCAAACTTTTCACCTCTGTCAAAAGCCGCTGTTGTTGGCGATAAAACTTCCACAATTAAGCGCGGGTAGATAATGAAATCTTCAGCAGTATTTCTGTCCCGTTCATCGCAACTCACCGCTACATCGGGATAGTAATAGAAATTTGATGTCTCATTCCGAACTTTCATGTCTGCCATGTAAGTTATGCAGCCACTTCCCCGAAGATGGTTTCTCAACAAAGTTGCTGCATTTACACTAATGATGACATGAGCTTTGCTTGCCCCTGCCATTGCATAGATTTCACCTTGTCTGTACTCGTGTTTGATCGGACTGACTTTCTCGCCTGCTAAATAATCTTCAGGAGAGACGTAGGTGTCGCTTTTACTTGCAACCATATAATTTTAAGGTTGGTGAGGATTACACAATTATAGCCCAATACGCTTGGGTTAGCGCTTTCAGACGAATTTCATTTCACGCATTTATGAGAGTTGCAAACTTGTGAAAGGAAATCAGATTATTCTTATCCCCAGCGTATTGTTTAATGTGTAGGTTTTCTCGCCACACATTCGATTCATGGGGAAATTGAATGCGATCGCACAGCCATCAAACAAACCACTTTGTGGGATTAAAAAATTTCTGTCAATGCGTAAATCCTAGCTTTGCTGATAACCTGAACTAATAAGTCTTATAAGAAATTCTGTATCTAAATATACTATTTTTGTATAAATCATGACATTTATCAAGGTATCCTGACATTAAGGGCTAAATTCCACACCTTACCTACAAAATTTGTAACCTCCAGAGTTGAGAAGGTACTCCAAGCTTTCACCAGTCCATCGCCCTTGGCTGTCGGCGTTGGCACTCCAGCTAAGTTCTCAGATTTTAGTCGTCCGTGAAATGTGATATGAGTTGAAATCTCCCAAATTCATGCCGAAACTAAAAGAATCTTTTAATCACCCCCATACCGAACCAGCCGATACCGCGATTCGCCTAAAGCAGCATAAAGACCTGTTTTCCTGGCTTTCGATCGCTGCGGGGCTAATTTTTCTACAGGGGTACATGATTGCTCCCCTGATTCCACGTTTGGCTGAAGTTTTTAATGTTCCGGTTCAGGAAATCGGCTTTATCGTTCCAGCCTATATGCTGTCCTATGCACTGATGGCATTATTCTTCGGCCTCCTGTCCGATCGCTTTGGTCGATGGTCTATTATTCGCATCTCGCTTGCTCTTTTTGTCATTTTCACCGCTTTAACTGCCACGGCCCAAAATGCTTCGCAGATGGCAACCTGGCGGCTATTAACCGGGATTGGAGCAAGTGGTGTGATTCCCCTTACCTTCGCCTTAATTGGCGATTTATTCCCGTTCGATCGGCGAGGTGCCAAGCTAGGATTGGTGTTTGCAGCAATGGAAGGGGGAATGGCAGCAGGCTCTGCGGGGGGAGCGATTCTTGAGCCATTTGTAGGTTGGCGAGTGCTCTTTCTAGGTACTGCTTTGCTTGCTGCTGTTGTGCTTTGGCGCCTTCATCCTTACGGTTCTTTATTTGATACACCAAAAGTCACCAAATTACCGCCTATTCGCCAAATCTTTAGGGGATACAGCCAGATATTAGCAACCTTTCGGGGGCAGCGTACATATGCTTATGTTCTGTGGAATGGTATTTACCACTCTGGGGTATATACATGGCTAGGGTTGTATTTATCGCAACGGTACGGTATGGATGCCTTGAGCATTGGTTTAAACATTCTTGGGTACGGCATTCCCGGTTTATTGCTAAGTTCTTTCATTGGTCAAGCCGTCGATCGGTGGGGACGGCGTTGGCTCGTTCCAGCAGGGTTGGTAATGGCTGCTGTGGCTGGGATTGCAATGATTTTTGAGATTCCGCCACTGGGAACGACGATCGCAGTTCTTATTTTGTCTTTAGGGTATGACCTGACTCAACCGTTGTTTGTCGGAATTGTGACCGATCTCGGAGATGACAACAATTTGGGGCAAACGATGGGACTGAAAGTATTTACTCTCTTTACTGGATTTGGTGTAGGCAGTCTCGTATTTGGAGAGCTACTGCGCTTTGGATTTGGGCCTTCTCTCGCTATCTTTGGTGGCATTCAGTTGATAATTGGTTCGATCGCAGTCCCACTATTCTGGCAGGAAGTCCCCTCTCGATTACGGGGTTAGCGACTGTTGCCCAAAGCAATGTTGCATACATTAATACTGCTCAAATCATTGCGCTCACTGTTCTGTTGTAGAGCATCTATAGAGCAATACGCTTGGGTTAGCCCTTTCAGACGAATTTCATTTCACGCATTTATGAGAGTTCCAGACTTTTGAAATACTCACCGCGCCTTCAGGCCGGTGAGTATTTCACCTTTCCCCCAAAGTTTCAACGTCGGCGCGGGGCCGGAAGCCTCGCACTATTGCCATTTTGCGGTTGCGGTTTTTCTTGCAACTTCATCGTCAAACTAACCCGCTTTAACTTCTCATTCACCTCCAAAACCCGCACTTTCACAACTTGTCCGACTTTGACAATCTGTTTGGGGTCATCTACAAAGCGATCGGCTAATTGAGAAACGTGAACCAAACCATCTTGGTGCACTCCCACATCAACAAAGGCTCCAAAGTTAGCTACATTCGTGATTATGCCTTCTAATTCCATCCCAACTTGCAAATCGGAGATTTCTTTGATTCCTGCTTGGAAAGTGGCATATTTAAACTCGGCACGCGGGTCTCTTCCCGGTTTTTCTAGTTCCGAAATAATGTCTCGGAGTGTTGGTTCTCCGACTTTCTCTGTGACATATTTCTTGATGTTTACAGTCTTGATTTTTTCAGATATTTGTGTTATTCCAGTCAGCGGCAAGTCTAAATCCTTGGCGATCGCCTGCACGACAGGATAACTTTCGGGATGAACTGCTGTATTGTCCAGGGGGTTTTCGCCGCCGCGAATGCGGAGAAACCCGGCTGCTTGTTCAAAAGCTTTTGGCCCGAGTTTGGGAACTTTCAGGAGTTGGCGGCGATTTTTAAACGCGCCATTTTCGTTGCGGTAATTGACGATATTTTTGGCAACTGTTGCCGTCATTCCTGACACAAATGTTAGCAGTTCTTTCGAGGCTGTGTTTAAGTCAACTCCGACATAATTCACGCAGCTTTCGACAGTTTCGTCGAGTTTCTTTTTGAGCAGTTTTTGGTCAACATCGTGCTGGTATTGACCGACTCCTATTGATTTCGGGTCGATTTTCACGAGTTCGGCGAGGGGATCTTGCAAGCGTCGTCCGATGCTGACTGCGCCGCGGACGGTGATGTCGAGATCGGGAAATTCGGCGATCGCCACCTCGCTTGCTGAATAAATCGATGCACCGGATTCATTCACCATGACTTTAATCGGTTTTCTTTCCATTTGGGCCAAAACTTCCGAAACAAATTCGTCTGTTTCGCGGGAAGCTGTACCGTTGCCGATCGCGATTAATTCAATTTTATATTTTTCAATTAAATGCTTGACAATTTTACCCGCTTGTTGTCGCTGAGCGGCCGCTTGGTGGGGAAAAATTGCTTGATATTCTAAAAATTGCCCGGTTTCATCGAGGGCGGAAACTTTACACCCCGTGCGAAATCCCGGATCGATCGCCAATGTGGGTTTCATTCCCGCCGGCGCCGACAGCAGCAACTCGCGCAGGTTGGTTTCAAAAGTGGCGATGGACTCGATATCAGCGACTGCTTTGTTGTGCGATCGTACTTCCGTGATTAACGAAGTCTTCATCAGTCGGTTGAAGGCATCCTTCAAAGTCGATCGATAAAACTCTTTAACTTCTGGTATCCTAGTTCTAATTTCCTGACTTTCCAAATAAGCCATCACGGCGGATTCATCAAAAGCCAGTTCCAAATCTAAAACCCCTTCCGTTTCCCCGCGAAACAGCGCTAACATATTGTGCGACTGAACGCTTCTCGCTGCAACTTGATAATTGCGGTACATTTCAAATTTAGTGCTTCCTTCCGGGAAATCCTCTTTAATTTTAGAGACAAAAACTCCTGTTTTCATCAAAAATTCTCGCAAATAAGCCCGCAATTCAGCTTTTTCCGAAACCGCTTCCGCCAAAATATCCCCAGCACCTTTGAGAGCTTCTTCTGCTGTTTTCACTCCCTTTTCTTCCGAAATATATTTACCTGCTTCCGCCTCAAAGTCTGCTGGTTTAGCCGTCGGCAAGTTCAGACTTTTGATAAAATTTGCCAGCGGTTCCAAACCTTTTTCCCTAGCAATTATCGCTCGCGTCCGTCGCTTGGGTTTATAAGGCAGATAAAGGTCTTCTAGTTCGTTTTTTTGCAAACATGATTCGATTTTAGCTTGCAATTCTTCAGTGAGTTTCCCCAGAGAGCTAATCGTCTCTAAAATAGACTTTTTGCGCTCTTCAATTTCCGTCAAATAGGTGAAGCGATCGGAGATGTCCCGCAACTGAATTTCATTCAGCAAATCCGTGCGTTCTTTGCGGTAGCGGGCAATAAACGGAATAGTTGCTCCCTCGGCGAAAAGTTCCAGAGCATTATTGACTTGAGACAGATTGATGGAAAGTTCTTGAGCAATCAGTTGAGGAATGTCGATCATAGTGCAGAATTTCGGGTCAGGCGATTTTAGATTTTGGATTGACTTGCGCGAGATCAATTCGGGGGCGTGAGGATTTTAGATTTTAGATTTTGGATTGATTCCACGGATAAATTCAAGGGCTTGTACCATCAACAAATTCTTGGTCAATTTTAGATTTTAGATTTTAGATTAACTTCACAGAATAGAGCAAGAAAAGGGATTGTCCCAATTTTGTTAAAATCGTTTTCTAGGAGTGCGATCGTCTCGCACGGCAAAGCCGATATCTCTCGCTTCTAGCTCTCCGGCTTGCACTCCTGTGAAAGCATCATTGGGATGTTCCCATGATGTTAGCATAAATGGAGTCATTTCTCAATATTATATGTTTCCTTTTAAATATCCTGTGCCGCAAACCGATCCGCCGCGATCGCCCAGAGAAACGCTGCCGACGATGTACGATTTACCCAGCGAAGACCCGGATGAACCTGGTTTGCCTGACGAATTTCACGATTTGCAGCCGCAGTTGTTGAGTCTGACGTTTCGGCCTCGGAATTATCCGGCTTCTGAGATATTTAGCGGCACCGACATGAACCTTTATTATGACGTGCAGCACACTCTGTGGCACAAGCGGCCGGATTGGTTTGGAGTTGTGGGAGTTCCCCGACTTTACGATCGATCGGAACTGCGGATGAGTTATGTTACTTGGCAGGAAGGTGTGAATCCTTTTGTAATTGTAGAACTGCTTTCGCCGGGAACGGAAAAAGAAGATTTAGGCGACAATACCGATGAGGAAAAGTTGCCACCTCAGTCGGGAAACACTGCCGGTAACGGGCAAGTTTTGGATGCCGAGAGGAAGGATGAACCGCCAAGAAAATGGGAGGTTTACGAGCAAATTTTGCGGGTTCCTATTTATGCTGTTTTCAGCCGCTATACTAACAAATTGCGAGTGTTTGAATTGAAGGGCGGACACTATCAAGAATTAGAATTGCCCGAGTCGCGAGTGTGGATTCCTGACCTAAGTTTGGGCTTGGGTTTGTGGCAAGGAGAGTTTCAGGGAGTCGATCGACTGTGGTTGCGCTGGTATGATGTTGATGGCAATTGGATTCTCACTGAAGCGGAACAGCAACGGCAGCGGGCAGAGTCAGCGGAAGCTCAATTGCAGTCTTTAATTCGGCGGCTGCGGGAATCTGGCATCGATCCCGATCGATTTTTAAACGGTTAGAGAAGACTGAAGTCCTGACTAATATTATGTCCGGTCGATTACCCCTAATACGGTACGGGCGGGTTCACGAAAAATATCTGCCCATAATTGACAATCTCAAAAACCCGCCCTTTTAATCGCTGGTTCGCAGTCAGGACTTTAGTTTTTTTACTTCACAAGAAGACAGAAAGCCTCACTATACACAGGCTTTAAGATTTGATCGAAACTTGATTGGTTGCGGCTTGTGTGTTTGTTGCTGGTACTCTTTGCGGTTAAGTCATCCGCGTAGGGAGAATGATGCAAATAAGCTTTACCGACAGAACCAAAAAGTTGCAGTTTGTCAGAAATGACCGATTGCATGGCATCGATAGCTTTTTCCATTATTTCCAACAAATCCGGATCTGCCTCAGAAATGCTACTTTTTAACACGTCCATATAAGCTTCGCGAATTTCCGTATTCACATTAAATTTAGAGACTCCCAATTTAATACATTGATGAATCATTGACTCCCGCAAACCGCTAGCACCGTGCATCACTAACGGCACTGAAACAGCAGCGCGGATTTTGGCCAGACGTGGAAAATCGAGTTTCGGTTCGCTGAGATATTTGCCGTGAACGTTACCAATTGTTACGGCTAAAAAATCCACCTTAGTTTCTTTGATAAACTCTACGGCTGATACCGGATCGGTCATCCTTGCGGCTTTCTCCTCGATTGTCAAACCTTCTTCCCGGCCGCTAATTCTGCCGATTTCTGCTTCAACTGCCGCACCGTTAGCGTGGCATAATTTAGTCATTTCCCGGCTAAATATTAAGTTTTGTTCGTAGGGCAAAAAAGAACCGTCTGCCATAGTTGATTTGATGCCGGCGGCTAGGGCGAGGTGAATGTCTTTTTCTGAGGTGCTGTGATCTAAGTGTACTGCGATCGGCATTAAAGATTTGCGGGCCGCTTCCATGCACAGCGCGACTAAAGGCGATTTTCCGTATTGGATGGCACTGGGGTGAAGTTGCAGTATAGCAGGACTGTGCAGCGCTTCTGCCGCATTGATGACGGCTTTTACTCCTTCGAGGTTGTAGACGTTAAAAGCGCCGATCGCATAACCATTTCTCAAGGCCGTGTTCAGCAATTCCCTAGTTGACGCGAGCATATAGTACCTACTTTAAAAACTTTTCTGAATGTCGATCATTCTATCAAAGTTCTAGGCCCAGCTCAGCTTAATTTGTGTTTATTTTAATTGCGAATTCTTCGGCTACGATTTATGTGAAGTGCATTGATTCTTGAGTAAGGTGCGTAAGGGCGCACCTTACGATTTGTTTGGTAAGCCTAGCGCACCTTACTCCTTGAGTGATTTACTACTAGGTTTGTGCGTTACCAGCGTGCAAACCGCATTCTTTTACGGTCGCTTCTTCCCACCACCAGCGACCTTCGCGTTCGTGTTGGTTCGGCAATACCGGCTTTGTACAAGGTTCGCAACCAATGCTTACAAAACCGCGTTCGTGCAACTTGTTGTAAGGCACATCCAAAGCGCGAATGTATTCCCAAACCTCTGCCGAAGACCAGTTTGCTAAGGGATTGAATTTAATTAATTCATGGTCAGGAGTTGAGAATGCAGTGTCAACTTCAATAACCGGAATACCGTTGCGGGTACTGGGACTTTGGTCTTTCCGCTGACCGGTAATCCAAGCATCGAGAGTATTCAGTTTGCGGCGCAGCGGCCTGACTTTCCGCACGCCACAGCATTCTTTGTGACCGTCTTGATAAAAACTAAACAATCCCTTTTCTTCTACTAGGGCTTGTACTTCGGCTGCATCGGGAAACATTACTTCTAATTTAATGCCGTAATGTTTTCTGACTCGATCCAAAAACTGATAAGTTTCCGAGTGTAATCGTCCGGTGTCTAGGGTGAAAACGCGGAAATTCTTGGTGATTTTTGAGGCAATATCGATCAAAACTACATCTTCAGCCCCGCTGAAAGAAATGGAGATATTGTCAAAATTTTCTAGGGCAAATTTGAGAATGTCTCGCGGTGTTTTTTGACTGTATTCTGCTTCTAGGGCGGCAATGTTGAGATTTCTTTGGATGGCAACCATATTTTCGGGTTTTCGGTGTTCTTTTCCTCTAGCCCTTTATTATAGCCGATCGCCGTCTCTCTCTCGCCGACTAATTTGACAATCCAGCAATGTCGTCCGGGGCCCCCGGATTCATCCGTGAAGCGAAAAAAAAGCTTTGAATCCTCATCGCCAGCCCCCTGGGTTTATCAGTGAGGTCGCTTTCTTCAATCTCTTCAATTTCGTCAATCTAAAATCTAAAATCTAAAATCTAAAATCGACTGGCCGCATCTTGCAGCAGTCTTTTCGGCTGGGCCCACAATCAAGCTCAAGGATGGCGATCGCCCACTGGCAGAAGTTTTGGTGAACCCAAAACTCCTCTACTGGGTAAAATGGGACTGTCGCGCGATCCATTGAATTTGCCCCCCAATTATAAATCCCACACAATAAAATTATTTAAATGTCATTGTTACAATCCGAAAAATTGACTCGTCTCATTAATTAAATAAGGATCGCGAATTAAATAACTTACAATTTTAATTGTTATTGTGGGATGGGCGTCCCGCCCGTCCTTTTTGGACGG
>NZ_JAUBUY010000112.1:0-2085 GCF_036705565.1 Microcoleus sp. AT8-B5 | reverse complement strand
TCCGACCCCGAAAGGGGATTTAATTCAATGTAAAGCCGTCCTATAAGGACGGGGCTTCAGACCCAGTTTTTTGGTGAAAAGTTCGCGAGAAATGCGGAATATGCGAGCTGGCTACCGTAGTTTGTATTATCGCACTCACACAGCAATTCGCCAGTGCCGACCCAGTTCGATCGCACTCAAAAGCTCGAATCCACAAACAATTTGCCGGCGACTGTCCGGTTTCTACCCCAGCTTGTAGGGTAAACCCCACCAGTCAAGCAGAACTCATAAATGCTTGAATTAAAATTAAAGAACCTTTAGTTGTAATTTAATTACAGTAGGTGCTAAAAATGCAAAATCCTAATTATAACTCTCCCTCTAACTCCCACCAAATCAATACTATGTCAACTAAAAATATGCCTGCTACAACTGTGCGTTCTCGCCGTTCTTCTTTGCCGAAAAAACTGGCTTTTTTATCTCTCATTTTGCTCGGTTCCACCGCAACTGTTGGGTGCAACGCCCTAACTTCTCAAGTTCCTGGAAGTTCTAACGCCATTCAAGCTGAACCTTCAACTACAGCGCCAATCTCAGCATTGCCTGCCAATATACTTCCCTCTCAAGACTCTAATTTTGTCAGTAAAGTTGTGCAGGAAGTCGGGCCGGCAGTGGTGCGGATCAATTCGTCTCGCACGGTGACGAACCAAGTTCCAGATGAGATACCCGAGCAATTCCGCCGCTTCTTCGGTTCAGAATCTCCGATTGCGCCGGGAAATCGGGTAGAAAGGGGTTCAGGTTCGGGTTTTATTTTTGGTTCAGATGGCCGCATTTTGACTAACGCTCACGTTGTTAATGGCGCGGATACGGTGACGGTAAAACTGAAGGATGGCCGCGAATTTGTCGGCAAAGTTTTAGGCGTAGATACAGTTACTGATGTGGCTGTTGTTAAAATAGAAGCTAACAATTTGCCTGTGGTGAGTTTGGGCAAATCTGAAGAGTTACAGCCGGGAGAATGGGCGATCGCGATCGGCAATCCCCTCGGTTTGGACAATACTGTGACTGTGGGAATTATTAGCGCTACAGGCCGTTCTAGCGCCGATGTCGGTGTTCCCGACAAGCGCGTCAGCTTTATTCAAACCGACGCTGCGATCAATCCCGGCAATTCTGGTGGGCCGCTGCTGAACCAGCGCGGTCAAGTTATCGGCATGAATACGGCGATTATTCAAGGCGCTCAAGGATTGGGTTTTGCTATTCCGATCGATCGAGCACAACAAATTGCCAACCAATTAGTAACAGTAGGAAAAGCCGAACATCCTTATCTCGGCGTTCGGATGTTGAGCATTACTCCCGCAATCAAGAGAGAATTTAATCAAAATCCCAACACCAAATTGAGGCTGACTGAAGATAAAGGCGTGTTAGTTTTGGGAGTTGCGAGAAATTCTCCGGCGGCACAAGCTGGAGTTCGCGTTGCCGATGTGATCAAGAGAATCAATGGTGCAGAAGTCAGCGATGCTGGCAGCGTACAGCAAATTGTCGAGAAAAGTACAGTGGGCAGCGATCTGCAGCTTGAATTGAGCCGCGGCGGACAACCTGTTACTGTGGCGGTGAAAGCGGGTGCTTTTCCAGCGGATCAGCAGCGGTAGAATTGTTGATTGAAACTTAGATATTGCACCATTGTCAATAATCCTTTTAGGAACAGGCTTTCCGGCCTGTTCCACAAGAAAATTAATCTCTTGTGGAACGGGCCGGAGAGCCCGTTTTTGAGAATGCTGCAAGAGGTGAGTTTTAATCGGCTTGGTCTGTGAGACGGGGTTTAATCCCCCGTCGGGATGTGGGGGGTACTCATTGTTACCATAATTTATAGAAATCGAACATGAAAACCCCGTGACTTTAGTCCGGGGATGAAAGGGAGAAGGAGGCTTTAGCTTCCCAGTATCTTTCATTAGATATTAGGATTGCAACTTAGGATACAACTCTGTAAAGTCTTGTAAACACTTTGATGATATTAAGCTAGTGCTGTTAGCATAAGAAGAACGTGATGAGGTCGAAGTCATGCTAGTTTTTGAATTCAAAGCATACGGAAAAAAGCAGCAATTTGCCGCTGTAGAC
>NZ_JAUBUY010000048.1:0-48962 GCF_036705565.1 Microcoleus sp. AT8-B5 | reverse complement strand
TTTTCCGTTTCAGCGTAAGGGTTCACTCCTGACGCACCCTACTAGCCTCGTTACTGGTTTAAATGCTCCACAGCTTAATTCACATTTTGCACCGCTTGTAAATCTAGTTGAACTATGCAAATTCAACCTGAAGGCGATAGTTTTAGTCAACCAATCCGGCTGATTCGGAGTTTGTTGAGAAGGCGCTAGATATCATGACAGAGAGTTATTTTTTTGTTCACAAGAGTAAATATGCTTTAATATATGTCAAAAGGCGCTGCAAAACACGGAATTGAAAAATGTTAGAGTGCGATCGACTGCTCCCAACAATTGAACAGTTAGTAAGGCTCCACTTCGCCAGGGCTGCGGAGTCGGAAATTAACTAGCGGTTGAGGGAAAAATTCGCCAGCCCGCGAGTGAATGCTTGGCTCGATCGTGCAAACAATGCGATCGCCCTAATTCCCGACCGCAATCCCCAAAAGTCGATCGCCCTTACCGCTGGCAAAGATGAAATTCGCACCCTAGAGAATCTAGCACTCATGCAGGCTCTACTCGATAACCACTCAGAGTGCTTCCTATCCTGGATACAGTAGACTTGTTGCCTGAATCAAGTTAACAGAGGTTTGTGCTGCTGACAAAAAGCCCATTATTCTCAAACGCAACATTTGTTCTTGAACACCTGGGTTTTAGCACCTGCTTGTACGTCCGGTGAGGCTGGCCACCACCGCCACTAACTCGGCAGCATCTACGGGTTTGGTCAAATGCATCTGA
The DNA here is from genome assembly GCF_036705565.1 of Microcoleus sp. AT8-B5. NCBI lineage: Bacteria > Bacillati > Cyanobacteriota > Cyanophyceae > Oscillatoriales > Microcoleaceae > Microcoleus > Microcoleus sp. AT8-B5. The sequence goes on along the minus strand of NZ_JAUBUY010000048.1, from coordinate 48,212 downwards.
AAACCTGCTAATAGTGCCTGCTGACGATCGTCATTCCGGGCATAAGCCGTCAGCGCGATCGCGGGTAGCCTACCGCCCCGCAGCGCTTCAAGTTGACGCAGCTTGCGGATCAGGGAGTAGCCATCCTCATCCGGCATCCCAATATCGCTCACTAAAACATCGGGGCTGCGATCCGTTGCGGTTTCGATAATGCTCAAAGCCTCCTTTACCGAAGCCACAGCCATGACATGAGCACCATACTTTTCCAGAATTGTGCTCAGCAACTCTAGGGCGTCAGCCTCGTCCTCTACCACTAAGATTTGTAAGCCTTCAAGGGTGGGCGAGGCCTGAAACCTCCCATTCGCCTCGACGATCGAGTTTAATGGCTCTGGATCGCTCGGTGGTAGATGGATAATCATCACCGGCAGTTTGACTGTAAAAGTCGTCCCCTGTCCTATCCCTGGACTCACTACCGTTACAGTCCCGCCATGTAATTCAACTAATTGACGCACAATGGCTAACCCTAAACCCAACCCCCCATAACTGCGAGTAGTCGTGCTGTCGTGCTGGCTGAAGCGATCGAAGACAAACGGTAGAAAGTCCGAGCTGATGCCTGCTCCAGTGTCGCTGACAGTAATTTCAACATGGGAATTAACCCGCTGCAAACGAATCTGGACTCGCCCGTCTTTAGGGGTAAATTTGAGGGCATTAGAAAGTAGATTCCACACAACTTGCTGCAACCTATCGGCATCACCCAAGAGCGGGCCAGCTTCAGAATCGAGCACGCTTTGCAGGCGAATAGACTTTGCCTCAGCAGCCAATTGTACAGACTCAATCGCCGATTCAATCACCGGCACGAGGTTGACAGGACGGACTCGGAGGCGCAGTTTACCTGTGATGATGCGAGAAACATCGAGGATGTCTTCGATGAGCTGGGCTTGAGACTTCGCGTTTCGCTCGATCGTCTCCAAAGCCCGCGCCACCTTATCCTCACTCAGGTTTTTTTGCCGTAACATCGTTGACCATCCTAAGATCGCGTTGAGAGGAGTTCTGAGTTCATGAGAAAGAATCGAGAGAAACTCATCCTTGGCACGGTTGGCGGCCTCTGCCTCTGCCCGAATTACTTGTTCACGCTTCAATAATTCGTCTTTGGTGCGATTAGACGCTTCCAGTTGGGCAGTGCGTTCCTGCACCCGTTGCTCTAGCTCCACATTAATCGCCTGGATACGGCGGCGACTATTTTCTAGTTCCTGGTTTGTAAGGGCAAGTTGAGCTGGACTGGGCGTATCGAGTGCCACTGGAATTAAGGGAATCAGTAAAAAAGTGAACGTATAGAAAGACCAAACACCAGTGACAGCTTTGATCAGTCCTGAAACCCAATAAATGGGGTGCCAAAGTGTCACTATTCCCATTAGGTGCGTCGTGCCACATAAGGCAAAAATAAAAAAGAAACCCACCAGCAGCATCACGGTGTGAGCAGGCAGATCCTTACGCTCATTCGTAAAGTAAACAATGGCAAACGCCACCGAGTAATAAGCGAGGGTAGTCAAGGCATCGGACGTTAAGTGCAGCCAGACTAACCCCGGTTTCCAGAGGTAACAATGCCCGTGAGGAATGAAATTACTAGAAAAGAAGGTGCTCAAGAGGTTAGGCATATTAGTTTACGGCACTGTCAAGTTAATTTAGGGGGTGTCATCAATTCAACCCGATGACGGCAGCAACCAGAAGAATCGCACGCCGGAAAGTTCACCGCCTAGGGTGATAGCGCGTCGCGATTCCCTGATACTGCTTCAGCTTGGGAAAAAAGTTCTTAATCAAATGACGGGCTTTGTACAATTGAGCATCGTAAGTTTCCAGGGTCTTGCAATTGCGGCGAGGTGAAATGACGGTGGTCTTCCCCTCGGCATTGAGGCGGTCAATCACGCGCTGATCTGGATCATAGCCCTTGTTAGCCAGCAGTGTATCCGCCACCAGTAATGGCTGCAGTTGGTCGCCTCCTGCTCGCGTCACCAGTTTGTCGGGGGGTGAGGTGAAACTCCAACGGATTGCCCAACGCATCCACGCGATCGCATGAATCTTGTTACTCAATGGCCCTTTACTGCCTCCAATTGCTTCATTCCTAAGCTCCTCAAAAAGCTCAGCAGGAAGATGTTTTTTCAAGTGGGAAAATGCCTGAATTGAAACTAAGTGTACCGCCGGGAAAGAGTGAGTAAATGTGCTTTAATATATGTCAAAATTCGCTCCTAAAAACGAAAATAAAAAATGTTAGAGTTCGATCGCCTGTTCCAAACAATCGAAGAATTAGTAATGCTGCACTCACCCAGCGGTGCGGAATCGGAAATTAACCAGCGGTTGATGGAAAAATTCGCCGCCCTGGGAGTGAATGCTTGGGTCGATCGCGCGGACAATGCGATCGCCCTAATTAAGGGTCGCAATCCCGAAAAGTCGATCGCCATTACCGCCCACAAAGACGAAATTGGCGCCCTAGTTAAAACAATAGGCGAGAGTGGCCGCGTGGAAGTCCGCAGATTGGGCGGCTCGTTTCCTTGGGTTTACGGCGAAGGCGTGGTGGATTTGCTCGGAGACAAGCAAACAATTAGCGGCATTCTCAGCTTCGGTTCCCGCCATGTTTCTCACGAATCTCCTCAGAAAGCTCAGCAGGAAGATGTTTCTTTAAAGTGGGAAAATGCCTGGATCGAAACTAAGTGTACCGCCGAGGAATTAGCCGAGGCCGGAATTCGACCGGGCACGCGGATGGTGGTGGGAAAGCACCGCAAGCGCCCGCTGCGGTTGAAGGACTGGATCGCGAGCTACACTCTGGACAACAAGGCTTCAGTGGCGATTTTGCTGGCTCTGGCGGAATGTTTGAAAGAGCCTGCGGTGAATGTTTATTTGGTAGCGTCGGCGAAGGAGGAGGTTGGGGCGATTGGAGCTTTGTATTTCACCCAGCGCCAGCCGTTGGACGCGCTGATCGCTTTGGAAATTTGCCCTCTGGCGCCGGAATACCCGATTCGTGACAGCGAAAACCCGGTTTTGCTGGTTCAGGACGGCTATGGAGTCTACGATGAAGGATTAAACGCCCAATTGCGCGCAGCCGCCGCAGCAGCCGATGTAGAGGTGCAGTTGGCGGTAATTAGCGGTTTTGGGAGCGATGCTTCGATCGCGATGAAGTTTGGCCACGTAGCCCGCGCCGCTTGTTTGGCTTTCCCCACCCAGAACACCCACGGCTTTGAAATTGCTCATCTCGGGGCGATCGGCAATTGCGCCGCCATCCTCAAAGCCTACTGTGACGTGCTTTGGGACGAGTAGAAAAAAAAGTTTCGCAAAGTAGTTGACAGATTGGGAAAGATTAGTTAAGGTAATAAAGGTGCGGAACACAAGCAAACGCAACGACGCGCCCCCATCGTCTAGAGGCCTAGGACACATCCCTTTCACGGATGCGACGGGGATTCGAATTCCCCTGGGGGTATTAAAAATTTAAGTCTGATATCAAAGCGATATCTAGTATGTGGGGTGGGCATTTTGCCCGCCCTTATTGCTATTCGGTCTAACATTAAGCTGATGCGTTCGATCGCACATCTTGCACCATTCTCGCTTAACAGGCTTTTCGGCCTGTTCCACAAAGAGTGAATTTTCTTGTGGAACAAGCCGAAAAGCCTGTTCATAAACAAGTAATTGAGAATGGTGCAACATCTCAGTTCGATCGCACTTTCGTTAGTTTGCACCATTGCCATTGATATCGAAGTTTTCTATAATGGGAATTTCTGAAGGTGAGGAGGCGACTATTCGCAGGTTTATATCAACTATGATTTGATTTTTATCAACAACTACATTTGCTTTTTTTATTAAGAATTTTATTGGTAAACAATCACCTGATTCAGGTTCGGCAGATGGCTGAGTTTTATATCCTGCGTCCTCCAGCCATTCACAAATCTTCCTCCAGTTTTCTACTTTTTCATCAGCTTTACCTACAAGATTTTTTACGTATTGGTATAAAGTATTACAGAAATCTACGGCAATTCCCTTGGGGTTTTTACTGAGTCTTTCGGCAATTTCGGCGGGACTGTAGCCACAGAGTAGACCCCGTAGATGTTGTTTCTCTGTGGGCGTGAGCCGCTTTCCCTTGGCGGATGCTAGGTCTGTGTAAAGAGTTTCTAAGTCCCAGTCGCGGGCAGCTTCGGGGAAGCGATCGTTAGAGGATGCCATTGCAGGGGATAGGTTTCTGGATTTTTTATAATCAAAGTCTAGCACAATTCCTAATGCTGATTAGTTTCTTTGTTAAAGGTAGTTAGATTAGGATCAGGGAAAGCAGGATCGTGATTAATTTTACACCTGGAATCCGGGCAAGGCTCACTTCTTGCGAGGTACCGTTTTCTGCTCGACAGAGTTATCAACACAAACTCCTCATAATTAGGTATTTACCCGTAAATGTTTAACCACGAATACAAAAAAGAGGCACAAGATAGACTGCGCCGTGCAGTAGAAAAGTACCAAAGAGATTGTGAGTATTTACAAAATGCCGCTGGAAGTCTTTATCAAACGCGAGTCAATCGTGGGGTTGAGATTATCCAACTATGCGAAAATTACATTAACACGTTGGCCAATTCGCCAAAAGAGTTTAGCAAAGTCGTTACAAAACTGAAGTTTCAGCTCAAGGAAATTACTGGCAAAGATTGGGATCTAATTTATGCGGCTCATAACAGCAATGTAGCAGCAGCAGGTGGTGCAGGAGTCATGGCTGGAGCAGGAGTTGCCTGTTTTGGGCCAGCAGCAGCAATGGCAATTGCTACAACTTTTGGAACAGCCTCAACAGGTACTGCGATTGCTTCTCTTTCCGGTGCAGCCGCCGTTAATGCTGCTTTAGCCTGGTTAGGAGGTGGCGCTCTTACTGTGGGTGGTGGCGGTATGGTGGCTGGAAATGCACTGCTGGCACTAGCAGGGCCGATTGGCTGGGGGATTGGTGGTGTAGCTTTGGCTGGTAGTGCTTTTTGGGCAAGTAACGAGAATGAAAAAATTGGTGACGAAGCCAACAACCGCGCTCTTGAAATTGAAGGTGACACAGCTAAAGTCAACATAACCAAGAAAGAAGTCAATCTTCTTGAGGGGGAAACTGTCAAACTAGCTAAGTTGATTCAAAGTGAACTGCAATACTTCAAGCAGAATGCACCTTTGAATTACCTGAATTTTAGCCAAGCTCTCAAACAAAGGCTGGGGACTTTAATCAATTCCATTACTTCCCTGAGCGAGTCTATTAAAAAGACCGTAGACCTGAAAATGTAATTATAATTTGGAGTGCAGCATTATCCTCTAGCAATTAGGGAGTAATGCTGCTATTTTTTTAAACATGGAAAACAGAGAAGATAGACATCTGACAACTCAATTCGTTGCTGCAATAGTAGCCCAGGAAAATCTGCGCCATGCAGAACAGCTTGCAACGGAACTCAGTAAACAAGACCGAGCGTTTTTTGCAGCGGTCGGAGAGATTGATAAAGTTCGTGATTTTGTAGGTAGTCCCGAAAAAATTCTGGGAAACACAAGCACAAAACACGGTGAAATAGCTGAGCAAGTGGAAGTTGGTATTCGCAATGCAAAATCTCTTTTGAACTCCTCTGAAACTCGCGCTACTTTTGAGGGAGTGGGTAGAACAGCACCGGAAGATTATTTAATTGATGGTATTAAAGTACAGTCTAAATTTGTGAATGGGGTTGGCAATAATTTAGACCACGTTCTCGACCACATGAAGAAATACGAAAACTTTGGCAGAGATGGGTCATATTACCATATCCCTAAAAACCAATATGAAATTATTGATAAAATATTGAAAGGGCAACAAGTCGAGGGAATAACAAGTCGTACTGCTCAAAAAATACAAGAAAAAGCTCAAGAAATAGAGCAGATGTCGGGTCGTCCTTTCAGTCAGACTGTTCAAGCTGGAGCGTCTAACTATGAAGATGTGCAAATAGGCAAAGTTGACGATACGCTAGACCGCAAAGAGCATGAATTAAAGCAAGAACACAAACAAATTAAGGATGGGATACGCTACGAGGCTCAACCTACTCTGGCTGATTTTGGTAACGTTGCTGTTAAAGGCGCGGTTATTGGTGGTAGTATTCGATTTGCTACTAAGCTTTACGCTAAGTATAAGCAAGGTAAAAACGTTTTTAAGGGTGAGTTAACCCCCGAAGACTGGCAAGAAATTGGAATTGATACCGCAAAAGGAGCTGCACTTAGTGGTATATCGGCAACAGCTATTTATGGGTTAACCAATTTTACCCAAATGTCTGCACCCTTAGCTGGTGCTTTTGTTAGTGCCGGCTTGGAAGTTGCTAGTTTAGTCGGTAGTTTGAATCGAGGGGAAATTACTGGAGATCAATTCGTTGAATTAAGTTTATTTGCTTGTGCTGATTCAGCCATTGTTGCTGCTGGAGCTACTATCGGACAAGCTTTGATTCCGATTCCTGTTGTTGGCGCTGTCATTGGTGCGATCGCGGGTCGAATCGTGACTGGTTTTTGCAAGCAGTTATTGGGACAAGATACTCATCTTGCTCGACAAGTGGAACAATATTATCAACAGTCCCTGGCTAAAATTGACCGAGCTTACAAGGCAGCCGTTGCTAATCTTCTTGCTACCTATGAACGACTAGGTAATTTAGCAGAAGCAGCTTTTGATCCTAACTTAAACCTCGAAGTGAGATTGCAAGCTAGTATCGAATTAGCTGAAGCTTATGGCGTTCCTGATTCCAAGATTATTCACAATGTAGATGAGCTTGACTATTTTATGCTGAGTTGAGCGAATAAAATATTAGGAAATCATCGGGAATTTTTAACGCAGATTTAGTATAAGGTGCGCCGCAGCGCACCCTACAGAATTATATAGCAATCATCAATTCTGCAACTTCAACAGCGGTTCAATCTGCTGTCTTTGAAACTGCAATTCATCCGCCAAAGGCTGGTAAATTTCCCGATCGCCCTGATCATTGCAATAATCCCACAAACCATTGTAACAGTGCCTGTCGTCGTCCCAACCCGGATGGTTGACAATCGGATACAAGCAGATTCCCTCTATCGGAACTCCTGCTTTCATCGCCGCCGCTACCTCAGTGCACACATAATTAAACCAGACAGGTCTAAAATCGTCTTCAGTGCCTGTTTCTGCTACGAATAAGGGGCGGCCGTAGCGCTCAAACACTTCTTGCAGCATTTCGCGAAACGGGCGGTACAGCGGATCGGTGTATTTCATCGGAGCTTCATTGTGAATCCACTGATTGCGATCGTAATAATTCACCCCAATAATATCGAGATATTTTTCCTTACCGCCGAGTTCCGGGCGAAAACGTCCAGCCAACATATCCCAAGCTTGATATTGAGATAAGCGATAACCTTCCGCCGCGTCCCGATCCTCCGGTTTGTCAGGGTCAGCAATAATGTTAATTGTGGGGTCGATTTGAACGATCCGGGTGTTGGGATTGACTTCCCAAACTGATTCTATCGCGGCGATCGAAGCTTTGATTAACTGGATTTTTAGCTCGTCTCCCCGCCCTTTCGCAAACGGATTGATGTAGGCGACATCGCCGCCGGCCCAAGCAATAAATGAAATTTCATTGACAGGTGTTACAAAAGGTGTTTGGTCGGTTTCCTCCGTTAGCACTTCCATAAAAGCGCGCACCATCTTTGCAAACCTGGAGACAAATTCGGGACTGAAAATATCAATATCGTCTGGCCAGCCGTAGTGAAACAAATCCCAAATTACCTGCATTTTCATGTCGCGGGCGGCGCGGATAATTGGCAGGGAACTGGAAAAATCATATTTTCCGGGCGACTGTTCAATTAAGTGCCAGCGGAGGCCTTCGCGGACTGTGTAAATGCCTTGCTGCTGCAAGCGTTGGTAGTCGGCGACTACAAATTTATCGTGGCCGGTGGCGGCTGTTACGTCGAGACGCTTTCCCGAACGCAATTTGTGGGTAGAGCACTCAAAACCGCCCATGAAAAAACTTTGAAACATCGTTGTTAAATAGTTGACAGTTGACAGTTGACAGTTGACAGTGAGGTTTTAAGGTTCCTAGTAATGACTTTAGTATCGTAGGGTGCGTCGCCCTCGACTAGCTTCAACTCAAAGCAAAAATCTCAGTAGCGACGCACCAGACTAAACCTTAAGTTACGTCAGACTTATGGCGTTATGGTGCGTCGCTAAGGAATCTTTGTAAATAGCTGGGATTGTCGCAGCGACGCACTCTACTTTTAGTTATGGCGTTATGGTGCGTCGCTAAGGAATCTTTGTAAATAGCTGGGATTGTGGCAGCGACGCACCCTACTTTTACTTAAATACCCTCTTGATTCTTTAGTCTATTTAGCATTGAGTAATAGCTTGCGGCTGTGAACTTTCTTCGGGAATATCCCAGCCGAGAGTTGCCGCGGCGATCGCCTCTAGGGGAAACTTGGGAGTGCGATCGGCATACAGCAAACCGTTAGCTTCTTGGAAAGTATCGGTTAACTGCGTGTAACAAAATCCGCTGAACATTTCCACTCGGTTTACCACCTTCAACAACGCGCAGTAGCGCCTTTGCAGTTCCAGCGTGTCCGACGCGCGCACGTAGCCCCAAACCCTGTAAAAATCAGGGTTTTCGCGACCGGCGCAGGCGATGCCGCCGAATTCTGTCAGCATCATCGGCTGTCCTTGGTGCGGGTGGCCGTCGAGGGTGAGGACTCGCCCGCCGGGACGCCCGCGATCGAACAAATCGGCTAGCTGGACTTCGGGCCCGTAGCGCTTGGCTAGGGTTTGCGGGTTGTTGTCGTAGTCGTGAATCGCCAGGATGTCGGTATCGATGCTTTCCCAGCCGTCGTTACCGATGACGGGGCGAGTCGAATCCAGGGTTTTGGTCAAGAAATACAGCGCTTGCACGTAGTTGCGGTGGGCTGCGGCTTCGACTAAATTCGGAACTCCCCAGGATTCGTTGAACGGCACCCAGACTACGATACAGGGATGGCTGCCGTCGCGCTCGATGACTTCTGTCCACTCCCGCGTCAGCCGTTGTACGGCTTTGGGAGTGAAGCGGTAGGCGCTGGGCATTTCTTCCCAAACTAGGATCCCCAGCACGTCAGCCCAGTACAAAAATCGGGGGTCTTCGATTTTTTGGTGCTTGCGGACGCCGTTGAAACCCATTGCTTTGACTAATTCGACATCGTGCCGCAAAGCTTCGTCGGAAGGGGCCGTCATCATGGTGTCGGGCCAGTAACCTTGGTCGAGCACCAGTCGCAAATAGTAGGGGCGGCCGTTTAGCATGAAGCGATCGCGCTGGATGCTGACCGTCCGCATGGCGGTATAAGATTTAACCTCGTCGAGTAGTTTGCCGTCGGCCCACAACTGCACTTGGGCGTTAATTAGCGTCGGTTTTTCGGGACTCCACAGCAATTCGTTACGGTAGTCGTCGATACCAGGGTCGGAGAGGGCGATGCGGCGGTGGATTTCGCCGTTGAGGACTTCATAGGTGTCGTTGACTAGCAGCAAACAGCCGATCGACAGTTTAACTTTAATCTGGATTCCCGACTGGCGATCGCCCGCGACAAACGCTTCAAAACCGATTTCCCAGCGTTCAAACTGGGGAGTCCAGCGGATGCGCTCGATATAAGTGTGAGGCACCAATTCTACCCAGACTGTCTGCCAAATGCCCGTCGTGCGCGGATACCAAATACTGTGGGGCTCTATTTGCCAGTCTTGCTTGCCCCGCGGTTGCTCCAAATCTTGGGGGTCGTCGTGGGCCCAGACTGTCACCCGCTGCATCCCGTTGAGGTTCACAATTGCTGTAATGTCTGCGGTGAAAGGAGTGTGTCCGCCTTCGTGTTCGATGACAAACTGACCGTTCACCCAGACGCGGGCGCGGTAGTCTACGGCCCCAAAGTGGAGGAGAACTCTGCCTTCTGTGTGGGGTACGTCAAATTCGCGTTCGTACCAGCAGTTGGGGTGAAAATTCGTGTCGCCGATCCCGCTTTTTGCCGATTCTGGAGCAAACGGCACTTCTATAGTGTGAGTCCACTCAGAAATATCGATCGGCTGCACGCAGTGGCCCGCGTCATCGTAAGCAAACCTCCACTTACCATTGAGACAAATCCAGTTGCTCCGGCGCAGTTGGGGGCGCGGATAACCTGTTTTGCGTCCTTGAACTGTCACCTTACTATCAAGAGTTGCAGACTCTTCTATCTCGCAATTTTCTAGTTCTCTACCTAACCAACTCATCGGCACATCTACCCAAAGTTATATTTATAGGTTAGCTACAATTACCCCCACTTTGACAAGTTTTTTGCTAATTAATTTGCCAAAGTTCTGCACATTAAAACAGCCTCATCTAAAGGCTGTCTTGTGCTGAAGTCATTAGTCAGAAGAAGGAACAATAAACCAGGAAGATTTTTCCTATCCCCCCTCTCTCCCTCTCCCTCTAGCTAGCAAGACTTGGCAAACCTCCTAACTGTTCAGTTAGCTCACTTGTGAGAGAAAATTCTTCGGCAAACGGCAAACACTGAAATATTTGCTGTAGTCCCGTGAGTTCAAATAGAATTCTAACTTGTTCGCTCATGGCAGAGATCAAAAGTATACACTGGCTGTCTCTCACTAATTTCACGATCGCCACTACAGCCATTAACTCGGAATTTTTCAGGAAATTTATTTTTGAGAAGTCCAGCATCAGAATTTTGCCACCGCTTTCAATGAGGCGCTGTATTTCTTTCTGAAACTGAGCAAACTGAGAAATTTCCAAAACCTCATGAGACAAAACAATTTTAACTAGAACGTTCATTTTTACCTCAATGCTTGTTTGAATTATTAAATAACTTTTGATGAAAACCGAGTAAGGTGCTCTATGAGCACCTTACCTTTTTACCCGTAACTCGCAGCTTCCAGCTACTTACTAGGAGATTTGCCGTTGCCGTTGTTGACAGCAGCGACTTCTAGAGAAGCTGCGGCTGGGCGATGGGCGACTCCATTGGATGAGCTGACATTAGAGGCAGAACCGTTAACATTTTCTACCAATTCAATCATCGGCTTGGTAGTAAGTTGCGTGTAAGTTGTTAGAGCTTGAGCGACTACTTGATCCATGTTGTAATACCTGTAAGTCGCCAGCCTTCCCACGAAAGAAACTCCCGGAGTTGCATCAGCCAAAGCCTTATATTTCTTGTATATTTCGGCATTTTCTGGACGCGGAACCGGGTAGTAAGGGTCTCCCTCAGCTTGGGGATATTCGTAGACAATGCTAGTTTTTAGATGCTCTTGTCCGGTGAGGTATTTAAACTCGGTGCAGCGAGTATATAAATGCTCGTTGGGGTAATTTACCACCGGTGCTTCTTGGTGTACAGGTACGTTCAGTGTTTCGTGCTTAAATTCCAAGGAACGGTAAGGAAGTTTGCCGTAGCAATAATTGAAATAGGAATCGACTGGCCCGGTGTAAATCATTTCCCCGTAAGGAATAAAACCCTCAATCTCCCGGTAGTCGGTATTCAGCATCACCTTGATGTTTGGGTGAGAAAGCATCTTTTCAAACATCCGAGTGTAGCCGTGCAGCGGCATTGCTTGATAGGTATCGGTAAAATAGCGATCGTCCCGGTTAATGCGAGTGGGTACGCGCGCAATCACTGAGTTGTCGAGTTCCGACGGATCCATTCCCCACTGTTTGCGGGTGTAGTTGCGGAAGAATTTCTCGTAAAGTTCGCGGCCGACTTTGCTGACAACGACATCTTCGGAAGTGCGAATATAATCCTTTGGTTCTGCTACTTTCGCGAAGAAATCTTCTACTTCAAATGAGGTGAGATTCAGTCCGTAAAGTTTGTTTACGGTGTTGAGATTGATCGGAATTGGCAGCAGTTGACCGTCAACGCTGGCGAGGACGCGGTGTTCGTAGGGCCGCCACTCGGTGAAGCGCGAAAGATACTCGAAAACAGGGCGCGAATTGGTGTGAAAAATGTGGGGGCCGTATTTGTGTACGAGGATGCCATGATTGTCGTAGTGATCGTATGCGTTACCGCCGATGTGGTTGCGGGTATCAATTATCAGAACTGTTTTTCCGGCTTCATTTGCTAGTCTTTCGGCAATGACGCTACCTGCAAATCCGGCTCCGACGATTAAATAGTCAAACATGGAAACACCTCTGATTGTGGGTAAGGGTAAGGGTAAGAAATAATTGGTAATTGGACATACAGCGAGGAGTGTTGAGTGTTAATTTTTGAATCCGTAACGTGTAACTCTTTAACTTCAACCTCAACATTCCTAACTTAAAACTTTCATCCTGCCTTCAGCTTTCTGCTTTTTATCGTCGATCGCACTTTCGATCAACCCCAGCATTTCGCCCCAGGTATTGTCCCAAGAATTGTCTGCTAAAAAGGCATCTACTTCACTCAGCCACTTGGTGCGAACGTCCGAACTTTCGTTAAGGATTTCTTCGGCACAAGCAACGAATTCTTCCCAATTGCTAGCAATCCGAACCAAGCCGTTTTCTCCGTAGGGCCGCACCACGTCGCGGATAGGAGTAGAAATGACAGGTTTGCCGGCAGCGAGGTATTCTGGAGTTTTCGTCGGACTAATAAACTTAGTCGATTCGTTAATCGCAAAAGGCAGCATGGCGATATCCCATCCGCCAAGATACGCTGGCAATTCTTGATAAGATTTGCCACCGAGATAGTGAATATTGGGGTGAGTTGGCAGAGTTGCCGGGTCGATTTTCACCACCGGGCCAATGATGACTAAATGCCAGTCTGGCTTTGCTTGGGCCATGCCCGCCAGCAGTTCGATATCCATGCGTTCGTCTATGACGCCATAAAACCCCAAACGCGGGTGAGGAATGTCTTTTTGATCCGCCGGTTCTTCTGAAAGGTTCCTGGCTGTCGCAAAGTGTTCTTTTTCGATGCTGCTGGGGAAGGGGTGAATGTTTGGGTGCTGGTGCTGTTTGGCTTCGTAAAGGTTGTGTCCTCCGGTAAATACTACGCTGGCGCGCTTTAATAGTTGGTTTTCATTGGCTTTTAAATCGGGGTGTGCGCCTTTGAATGCTGACAATTCATCCATGCAGTCGTAGACTACAGCTAGCGGCTTTAAGTGGCTTGTGAAGCTGACAGCCATTGGTGTGTAATACCACAGAATGTACTGGCTAATTTCTGCCGCTCGAAACAAATCATCTAGCATGGCTTGCTGAGCAGTTTGTGCTGTTGCTTCGCTGGTTCCTTCGCTCAGGTGCGGTACTATTACCCAGACTCCGCTTTCGTGGATGCTGACATCAAGCCACCAATCTGTAGCTGCGCTAAATACAGGTTCTTCTACAAAGAATACGCGACGAGTTTTGGCACAACGACTCAAGAGATGTTGCGGACGCTGATAGACAAAATTCCACCGCAAATGAGACAAGCAAACTAAATCTGGTGCTTCTACAGCCTCAGTTTTTGATAAGTTGGCGCGCACTGCGGGCGAGGGAGCGAATTGAGAGGGGGATTTGGCGGGATCTATAGAGGTAAATCGGATCTCCCATGCTCGCTCTTTATTGCTATAATTATTGTTGACTGAGTTTTCTGGGGGCGACATATTAGCCTCTGGAATTTGTCAATGAAAAATTGTCAGTTAAAATTGGTCAAGAGGATATATTTCTCAGCAGGGTCTTACTGAAAGTCGCAAGCATAAATGTGAGAAGTTTTACGAGCAAGCGCCGCATTCAGTGAGCCAAACAAAGAAACTGTTTAGCTGCGGGAAAAACCGGCTTATCTGCTTTTTTCAGAATTGAAACTTTGAGATAAGTTAATATTGTTAGATTTGCTATTGTTGTTAAATGTAACCCAGTTTTTCTGCCATAACTTCTATCTGAAGGATGACTTTTCTCTCAGGAGACACCTAGCTTGCACGCTGGGTTCAAAAGCCTTTAAAATGCCGATCGACCTTGTAAAATGACTCTTAACTGGCAGGTACGGGGTGAAAAAAGAGCGAGTTTTATTGCTTTATTTGAAGATGAGAGAAAATTTGCCATCAAGTTTATGTTGCTTTTTGATTTGACAAACCTTGCTTTTTTTTAACTCATCCGATCGCTCTTAGGGAAAATTTGTGTCCTAATATACACAGTTTCGTCAAAGATTTCTAACTTCCGATAGATTAACAATTAACAGTTTATGCAGTGGGGTTAAACTGACAAAATATCACCTATCTCAACAATATCAAATAAAACAGGTAACGGCAACGATAAACCTAAGATTTTGCGCGAGTATATGCCAAGAAACCAAGATGATGACATTTGCGCTGTGGGCGTCAGTTTAATCTCGCGCCCACAGCACCAATGTCAATCATCCCTCTAAGGGCGGGTTCGCCGATATCTGCAATCAAACGCCAAATATCCACGTAAACCCGCAACTAGAAAATAGCAGCAACTTTACAGTCGGCGGCTGTCAATTTTGGCCATTCCTCCTCCAAAGGCAAAATCTTGCACCGTCGAACTCTTTAAGAAATCGTGAGGGAAACCCAATTCAATTGCACTTACTTTGTCTAACTGCTGCATTTGTTCGGGGGTTAATTTAAACTCCAAACAAGCCAGATTTTCCTGAAGTTGCGAGAGTTTGCGCGAACCCACAATTGGAATAACTTCGACTGGCTGTTGGATCAGCCAATTTAGGGCTACTTGAGAAGCAGGTTTGCCAATTTCGGCTGCTATGAAGCTAACTTGGTCAGCTATTTTGAGGTCGCGTTCGTTAATTTTTCCCGATTCAGGTGAATTCAGCCGTTTAGCTTCGCTGGCTGTTTCTGAAGTGTTGTATTTTCCTGTTAGCAAACCGCCTGCTAGGGGACTCCAAGCTGTGACGCCAATATCAAAGGCTTTTGCCATAGGGATCAAGTCCCGTTCAGGAGTTCGCTCTTTTAAAGAATACTCGATTTGCAAGCCGATAAATGGTGTCCAACCGCGCAGGTGGGCGATCGTATTTGCTTGAGAAATAATCCAAGCCGGCGTATCGGAAATGCCGATGTAAAGAACTTTGCCGGCGCGTACCAAATCGTCAAAAGCGCGCATTACTTCTTCGACGGGTGTGGTAAA
The DNA here is from genome assembly GCF_036705565.1 of Microcoleus sp. AT8-B5. Lineage (NCBI taxonomy): Bacteria > Bacillati > Cyanobacteriota > Cyanophyceae > Oscillatoriales > Microcoleaceae > Microcoleus > Microcoleus sp. AT8-B5. Next base: position 33,192 of record NZ_JAUBUY010000048.1, on the reverse strand, counting down.
ATCCCAAGCGTGCAGCCACAGCAAATCTATGTATTCGACTTGCAATCGCTTCAAACTGGCCTCTACTGCTTGCACCATATTTTTGCGGTGGTTGCCAAAACCATTGATTTCGCCATTCTTCATGTTGAGGCTATACTTAGTGGCAACTACCCATTTTTCGCGATCGGCTGCGATGAACTCACCGACATATTTTTCGCTAGTACCGTTGGTGTAGAGATTCGCGGTATCAATGAAATTGCCGCCCGCTTCTGCAAAGGCGTCGAACATTTTCCGGCTTTCGTCGTAGGAACCGCCCCAACCCCAATCTTCGCCAAAAGTCATGGTTCCGAGGCAGATTTCCGAAACGCGAAGTCCGCTGTGACCTAGTAGTTTGTATCTCATGTCACCCTTCCGCTAGTTAGTGGTTGTTAACAGTTTAGATCGGGATTTCCCAAACTGTTGCCATCAGTCGGGGTGGCAGGCTTTTGTAATGTGTTAGCGCTGCGCTGAAGGTTGAATGTTTTGCCAAGTCAATCAAAATGTCGTAGCAGGGGCGATGCTGTCTCGCCCCTGCGTTTAGTTTAAACAGCGCGCAGGGGCGATCGGCTTACCAATGTATTTAGGATTACATTTCTAAATTAAAATACAGTAAAATCGGTAAATTATAATCTACCTTTAGGTAGGTATTTACTGACATGAGTTATATATAAAAAAATGTTCTATTTTATATAAGAAAACCAAACTGAACGAGAAAAAATATCTGTAGCTAAATTAACTTTTTAGCGTTATAGTGATTTACAGATTACAAAAACTAGGTGACTCACTTGGCTGACATCGTTGATACCGCCGTTTCGGCAGGCTCTTTTACTACCCTAGTTGCTGCCGTCCAAGCCGCTGGTTTAGTAGATACTCTTAAAGGCGCTGGCCCCTTCACTGTTTTTGCGCCTACTGACGAAGCTTTTGCTAAGCTTCCCGCAGGTACTGTAGAAGCACTGCTTAAGGACATTCCTAAGCTGACAAAAATCTTGACTTATCATGTCGTTTCTGGCAAAGTTATGGCCGCTGATGTGGTCAAGCTGAAATCTGCCAAGACAGTGGAAGGTTCAGAAGTTAAAATTGATGCTTCCAATGGTGTCAAAATCAATGATTCTACCGTTACAACAGCCGATGTTGCTGCTGATAATGGTGTCATCCACATTATTGATTCAGTCTTGCTTCCTGCGTAAGCACAGATTTAGATAGCGCAATACTATCTTGAGGGCGGTGGCTGTTGTTAGCCACCGCCCTGTTTTCGTTGAGGTTTAAATATTTTAGGCTGCTCAATAATTAAAACTATTATATAGCCATCCTTGCAGGAGTCGTAAATTTTTTACCCCACCCCAACCCTCCCCTTGGTAAGGGGAGGGAGTAAGAAATTCACAAATGATTTAGGATTGCTATAGAGTAGGGGGAATTGGCCGATCGCACTGGGCTTGAGTCTGTCCCAAATTTGTCGCTGCTGGAGTTAGTGGCAAAAACTGCGACAGGTACTCTGGACAAAATTTTATCAAAAAAATAAAAAAGTGCGATCGCGTTAGCAATTGCCGATAATTAGCGGCCCACTTATTTTGCACTCTCGGGCTGATTCCCGGTTGATGCGTAGATACCATGCCACCAAACCCAACATTTCTCCGAGAAACTGGGTTTACCAGGCCTTGTCCTAATTAAGATACAATAAGAGCCACAAAGAAAGTGCGATCGACATTATTTGACATTCAAGCTATGCAATCTACAACTCAGTCCGAGACAGAACCGGCGATGGACGCTCCCAAACACGGCTTACCCGTTACCATCATTACAGGATTTCTCGGCAGCGGCAAAACAACCCTGCTCAACCACATCCTGACCAACCAGCAGGGTTTGAAAACAGCAGTTTTGGTAAATGAATTTGGCGAAATCGGCATCGACAACGAACTGATTGTCACCACCGACGACAACATGGTTGAGCTGAACAACGGCTGCATTTGCTGCACTATTAATGAAGATTTAGTTAATGCAGTTTACAAAGTTCTGGAACGTCAAGAAAATCTCGATTATCTGGTAGTCGAAACAACCGGACTCGCCGACCCGCTGCCAGTAGCAATGACTTTTTTAGGCACAGAACTGCGCGACCTGACTCGTCTCGATTCGATAGTTACAGTAGTAGACGCAGCCAACTACAGCTTAGATTTATTCAACTCTCAAGCAGCTTACAGTCAAATAGCTTACGGCGATATAATTATCCTCAACAAAACTGATTTGGTTGAAGAAGCAGATTTAGATTTGTTGGAAGTTAAGATTCGGGATGTCAAAGAAGGTGCTCGAATTCTGCGAACAGTAAAATCGCAAGTTCCCCTACCGCTTGTCCTCAGCGTCGGATTGTTTGAATCGGACAAATATTTCCAATCTGAAGAAACTCCTAGCAGTCACGACCATCACGACCATCACGACCATCACGACCATCACGACCATCACGACCACAGCCATCACGACCATCACGACCACAGCCATCACGACCATCACGACCACAGCCATCACGACCACAGCCATCACGACCACTCCGACCATTTAGAAAATGACGGATTTACCTCAATTTCTTTCCTGAGTGACAAGCCGTTTTCTCTGAGAAAATTTCAATATTTCTTAGACAAACAAATGCCAACAAATGTGTTTCGCGCGAAAGGGATTATGTGGTTTGAAGAAAGTCCCAAACGGCATATTTTTCACTTGAGCGGCAAGCGATTTACGATGGACGATGACCAGTGGAAAGGCGATCGCAAAAACCAGCTTGTTCTCATCGGTCAGGGTTTGGATACCGAGACTTTGCGATCGCAACTCGAAAACTGTCTTTGTATGCCTTCAACCAATCGCGGCAAAGGTTTTGGGAAAAACTAAAGGTTACTGGTTCCCAGGCTCTGGCCTGGGAACCGATGTAAGCGAGGCTCTGCATCTCTGGTACTTAGGAAGATAGGAGGCAGAGCCTCTGGATCTGCGTTACCAGGCCAGAGCCTGGTAACGAGTAATTACCTATTACCAATTACCGATTTCCCATGCGAGTCATCATCCAGCGAGTAAAATCATCTCAAGTCGAAATTGACGATCGAATTATTGGCAAAATTGGCCGCGGACTTAACTTGCTTGTAGGTATTGCAGACACCGACACCGAAACAGAACTCGATTGGATGGCTCGCAAATGCCTGGAATTGCGTTTGTTTCCCGACTCTGCCACGGATACCGGGCGCTGGGACAAGTCAGTACAAGACATTGGCGGCGAGTTGCTGGTTGTCAGTCAGTTTACTCTCTACGGGGACTGCCGCAAAGGTCGGCGACCTTCCTTTGACCGAGCAGCGGCTCCTGAACGAGCCGAAATTTTTTATGATAAATTTGTCGAAAAGTTGCGCCAGAGCGGCTTAAAAGTCGAAACAGGCTTGTTTGGAGCGATGATGCAAGTCTCGATCGAGAATGACGGGCCGGTGACTTTGGTATTAGAGAAAGAATCAGGGTGAATTGTTTGCAAACAAAGCTCTGTGTGCTTCTTTCTGATTCCTTCTTCCTTCTTGGATAAGATCAAATTTTCAGATTAACCGGGTTTCCTAACTGCTGTTGCGTAGGTTCTGAAGACATTGCAGATAGCTACACTCTGCCAAGTCTCGATTCCACAATCTCTAACGGCCAAAACCCCCTCAAATAGCCAGTTATTAGATTGTCCACTCAGCGGCCTGGCAGCACCCTCAGTTTTCCTGGCGATCGCCCCACGCACATAACAGCTCAGAATGCTTGTAAAGTAAGGCTTTAACGGCAATAAAACCAATCTTCCACAGCCAGCGATTAGAATCAGATTCAGCAGCCAAAAACTGTTGCATGAGAGAGTGGAACACTGGCATAACTACGGTTATCTCTACTTCCGTAACATTCAATGTATAGAGAGTTGAATCAGCACAGCAAGCGAAACCGCCAGCAACTGCCGCCTCACACTCTGACAAATGTCCTCGCACACCCGCTGTGCCCTACCACCCGATAAATGCCATGACTGCCAAAACTGCCACCACCGTCAACTGCAACACCGCTTCTGGCTTCAACTGCATTCCGGCTACCTCCAGCGAACCAAACGCCGAAATCAATACTGTTCCCAGCATCGATATCCTCGCTTTGGCTGACTTCGCCCTCAAAGAATTGCAAGGGGAAATGAAAACTGCCAGCCGCAGCGCTCAAGCAGTGGCGATGCGGATTGCTAAGGAAGTTGAACGGATTTGCCAAAAAAGCGATCGCATCCAAATTTCCGGCGAAGTTGAAGCTTGGCAAATCACCTTGGCCGAGCACCGGTTGCAAAAAACCCTGCAATACTACCGCCTCGGTTCCAAACAAGGCCGCGTCGAACTGCATTCTCACCTCGCGGCGATGATTTACCGCCATGTTGCTTCTTTCCGATCGAACTTGAACTTCCAAGCTCGCTACAACATGATTGAAGACTTTTTGCAAGGCTTTTACATCGAATCTCTGCGAGCTTTCCGCCGCGAACACCAACTCGATGTCACCTACCAGCCCCGCACGCAGCTAGAATTGGCTGAGTACATGGCTTTTACCGAGCACTACGCCAAGCGCCAAATCGGTTTGCCCGGCCGCAACCGCCAACGCCTGATCGTGTTGCGCGCTCAAGGATTTGCCAAGGGCCAGCCTCCCGAAACTGCGATCGACATTGAAATGGCTGTAGAATCGGGCAAGGGAGAAGATGCGGAAATGTACAGCCGCTCTCCGGCGCTGCAACAAGTGCGCGAGCAAATGGTATCGGAAACTGTCGATCCTGCTGATGCTGTGCTGCGCGATCGAGTAGTCTCGGAATTGATCGCCTATCTGGAATCGCAAAATCAGCCAGAATGCGTGAATTACTTAACTTTAAAATTGCAAGACCTTTCGGCTTCGGAAATTGACCGCGTGCTCGGTTTGTCTTCCCGCCAGCGCGACTACTTGCAACAACGGTTTAAGTACCACGTCGAAAAATTTGCCCGCACTCAAAATTGGAAACTCGTCCACGAATGGCTGGGTGCTGATGTCGATCAAAAGCTGGGAATGACTTCGGACAAATGGGAAGCTTTTCGCGCTCAACTGTCGCCGGAAATGCAGCAATTGTTAGAAATGAAGCGGAATCAAGAAAGCGACAAGGCGATCGCCACCGCGATCAAATGCACTCCCAAACAAGTCCAAAAACGCTGGGCGCAACTGTTGGAGCTGGCTAGCCAGACTCGCAACAGCAACCAAGCTTAAGTGGTACTCAAATATGAATGCAACTGTTTTCTTGAGACTGGAAAATGCGATCGGGTGCGGCATCTACACAGGACAGCCCGCCCCGGCGTCCGCTCTCAACTCAACAAGGGCTGCTACTAATTTATCGCCGCTTATTGGCAAATTCAATTTATTAAAACAACATTACTTTTTTTAATATCTTTCCTTCCCTGGTTAGGCCGGGGAATTTGTTTTTATTAGTCATTAGTCATCAGTCATTAGCCATTAGTCATTACTCATTAGTCATTAGTCATTACTCATTAGTCATTACTCATTACTCATTAGTCATTACTCATTAGTCATTAGTTAGGACAAATTGCTTGCTGAAGAGGCTACCGGGCATATATTCATAATGATTTTAAACATAGGGTGTAGCATAATCAAGGCAAAGTTTTTCAAATGTGTTTGCCCCAAATATCTCACCTAAAAGTCTATTTTTAAAGTAATAAATTATGTATATAGCAATCCTAAATCATTCATGTAAATTTGTAGGGTAGTGCTACCCCTACTCCCCGTGCCTACCCCCTATCTATCGGGGCAACCACGGGGAGTAGGGGTCGGATTGCCCCTACAATAATTACGCGAATAATTTAGGGTTGCTATATATTTTTTTGCTCCGTTAATGTACAGTATCAAAGTCTAATTTCTAAAAGTATTTTTCTATAAAAATAGTTAGAAACCGATTGTGAAACTTGAGGGTGCGGAAGGTGGATGAAAAATTAAAAAGTCATCTATCCAAAGACAGAAAAAGTTTAAAATAAATATAGTCATCCTACTATTTTGTTTCACTTAATCCTTCATAAGAAGGAAGCATCAAATTTGAGATATATCTAAAATGGGGTCATAAGTTGATATAGATAGAAAAGGAAGGACTGGTATGTTACTTTACAAAATTGAAGATTTTAATCCCAACTACCGCGAAGCTGCTTTTAATGGCGAAGATATCAAAGGTCTGGATATCTATGCTGGAAATACAGATGAGAAGATTGGCTCAATTGATACAGCGCTAGTTGATGAGACAGGACGTTTCCGATATTTTGTGGTTGACACGGGTTTCTGGATATTTGGCAAGAAGGTATTAGTTCCAGTTGCACTTTGTCGAGTTGAGGTTGATGCAGAACGCATCTACGCGACGGGTTTGAGGAGTAAAGACCAAGCAGAAAGACTACCCAGGTATGAGGATGGGATGGTGGTTGATTACGATTATGAAGAACAAGTTCGGGGTGTTTATCGTACTCTAACTGTAGAAGGGTCTGCACCTGTAGAAGCATCATTGCCTTTAGAAACCTCATTGCCTGTACAAGCATCTGCACCAGTTTCTATGCCGCGTTCTGTCTCTAACCAAGCTAAGGCTGCTGGTTATGACCGCAACACATACACTTACGAACAAGAGCCTCAATTGTATCAGATGAACGATCGCGAGCATCACAAGTTCCGACTCTACGAAGAACGACTGGTTGCAGAAAAAAGCCGTCACAAAGCTGGCGAGGTAGCAATTGGCAAGCGAGTTGAAACCGAAACGGCACGAGTTTCCGTTCCTACAGAAAAAGAGCGAGTTGTAATTGAGAGTATAACTCCAGAAAAGGCAGGTGCGCCAGTAAATCGAGATACTCCCTTCCAGCAGGAAAAGGTGATGCGTATGGAAGTTTACGAAGAAACGGCTGATATCAAAAAAGAAGCTTTCGTCCGCGAAGAAGTTAACATCAGGAAAGAAGTTGAAACGGAGATTGTTGAGGCAAGGGAAACACTGCGTCGTGAAGAGTTGGACGTGAAGAGGGAAGGGCGTTAGAGTGCGAATGAATTTAACAAGGGTTTGTAGTTAGTTGCGCTGTCTTCGCCCACATGAGCTGGGTCAGCTAAAAAGCTGGCAGGATACTTTGTTTTTAGGATGGTTTGGTTCAATGGGTGTGGCAGCGATTTTCTATGCCATGCTGGCGCTACGTAAAACGGGGTTAGAGTCAGCTTGGGTCATTGGTAGCCTAATTATTTGCGTGTCAATAATAGCCCACTGGTTTACTGCTGTGCCATTGGCGAAACCTTATACTAAAATGCAGCGTAAAAGACAAACTTTTAATGATTTGGTAGGTAGATGAACAACCCCAACCTAGCCAAAAAACAAGCCATAGAACAAGAGCAAGGCGAAATTTTGCAACAGCTAGAAGATTGGCTGGAAGCTCCCATGCTGGTGCTGGCATTTGTGTGGCTAGCCCTATTTATTATTGAATTAACTTGGGGATTAAATCCACTGCTAGAAGTCGTTAGCACTACTATTTGGATTATCTTTATTGCCGATTTTCTAGTTAAATTTGCCTTAGCTCCGCGCAAAATTTCCTATATTAAAAGCCATTGGATAACGGCTTTTTCTCTGCTGTTGCCTGCTTTGCGTACCTTGAGGATTGTACGAGTGGTGCGAGCATTCAAAACAGCACGGGCTGTGCGAAGTTTGCAGTTGTTGCGAGTTATGACTGGTACGAATCGAGGGATGCGGGCATTAGCTGCGAGTGTTAGCCGTCGCGGATTTGGTTATGTCGTAGGACTAACGATAATTATTACCTTGGTAGGTGCAGCAGGGATGTATGCTTTTGAAAAAGATGTCGCCGATGGTTCCTCCGGGTTAAATAATTACGGCACAGCGTTATGGTGGACGGCAATGCTAATGATGACAATGGGTTCGGAATATTGGCCCAAAACGCCAGAAGGTCGCATACTTTGCCTTGTTCTGGCACTCTATGCGTTTGCGGTTTTTGGTTATGTAACTGCGACCATCGCCACATTTTTTATTGGTCGCGATGCAGAGGATGACGAGGCAGAATTAGCAGGAGCGAAATCAATTGCAGCACTTCAAACGGAAATTGCTGCCTTGCGGGCTGAGATTCAGCAATTATTAAATCAGAATTCAAAGTCTTGAATTAGGTAGATGCCAACATCAAGTTTTTGTCAGCACTGGCACTACTTTTTCGCCAAACGCCTCAATAAACTGCTCTTGCGATCGGTTAACGTTGTGCAAAATTAGTTCATCAAACCCCAATTCCATATCTTGTTGCAACCACTCAATATGCTGCTCTTGGTCTGCCGAAATGCGGACGTGTTGATATAACTCCTCTGGTTGCACAAACTCCCCGGCCGCATCAAATTGATCGGGTGTTATCAGTTCTGTCAGCATTTTACTTTTGAAGATATTACTACGCCATTGATGATGAGCGCCTTGTAGTGCTTTCTCTGCATTACTGTTATAGGAAAGCTGCACTTTCAAAATCATTGGTTTCCCTTCTCCACCACCGCGACGAAACGCATCGACGACTTTTTTTAACTTTTCAGGTGGGCGAGAAGTAGTAATTAATCCATCTGCCCAACTGCCCACCCATTCTGCGGTTTCTGGCGTAACTGCGGCGCCGATAATTAATGGGAGAATTTCCGGGCGGGTATAGAGTTTTGCATCTTCTACGCACACTAAACCGCGATGGGTGACGGTTTCTCCTGCCCAAAGGGCGCGGATAATATCGACACATTCTTTGAGGCGCGCGTTGCGATCGCTCTTAGTAGGCCACTTATCCCCAGTAATATGTTCGTTCAACGCTTGACCGCTGCCAACCGTTAGCCAAAAACGATTGGGAAACATTTCTCCCAACGTTGCCGCAGCTTGGGCAATAATAGCCGGATGATACCGCTGTCCGGGAGCGCAAACAACCCGATAGGAAAGCCTCGCCGTTGCTTGCATTGCTGCACCCAACCAAGACCAAGCAAAACCACTTTGTCCTTGCGCTTCACTCCAAGGATGAAAGTGATCGGAAGAAAGGGCATGGGTAAAGCCAGCTTGTTCTGCCATTTGGACATATTTCAGCAGTTCGCTGGGCTTAAACTGTTCGTGGGAAGCATGATAACCAATTTTTGCCATAAGTTTTTAGGAGTTTTGAGTACAGTAGGGGCGGTGCCCCCGTGCCCGCCCTGAGTTTTGAGTTAAAATATCCAGACTTAAAAGCAGGTGATTTAATCAGGACGCCTTGTAAAAGTTTTGAGCTTTGAGTTAGATAAGTTTTTAATTCAAAAAAATTGTTGTACTCAAAATTCATAACTTTCTGCATAACGGGCAAGCTTATGAACCGAAAATTCGCCGATAGCGAGCTTCAATTACCGAGTAGATGCCATAGGCAATTAAACCCAAAGGTACTAGAGCCAAAATCACTGGACTAAAAGGCTGTTGTGCCACAATTCCCAACACATCGCCCAATCCTTTCGTTTGACTGGCATCCGATAGCCTTGCTGCTTGAATTAAGAAAAAACCGATTATAACGAAAACAACTCCACGGGCAGCAATTCCGAATCGACCCAACCGTGTCGCCCAAGTTTGCTCGGTTTGGCTCATTTCATTTAGCTTGAAATGGCGGCGAAATTTGGCTTTATATGCTTGGTAGAAATAAGAAAAACCGACACCAATAACAATTGAGCCTGCCAATCCTACCAGCCATTCTCCAAACGGTTGCGCTAAAATTTGGGCTGTCAAATCTTCGGTTGTATCGCTCTTACCGCCGCCGCCTGAACCCATTATCAGTTTTACAGCCGTTAAAGCTAAACCTGCGTAAGCTAAAGCACTTAAGGCGTAGCCAATGCGTTGGGCAATTCGCTTGGCATCCATTTTCTGTCCTTGGTTTTCTGGGTCGAGAATTGCCTGAACGATACGCAAAAGGGCATAACCAATAATGCCAATCGTTACAAGAAATAGCAGAAATTTACCGAAGGGTTGGTTAACAATTTCTGATAATGCACCGCTAGTATCGGTTGTCCGGCCGCCCATACTGAAGACGGCTTGTGCTGCTAAAAAACCGACAATAAAGTAAACTAAGCCTTTGGAAGCATATCCCAATCTTGCCAGTCGCTCAAACCAGGGATGAGAAGCTGCCTGTCCAATTGAGTCTTTAATGCTGTCGGTGGGTGAGTTGTCCCGTTTCATATTTTTTGACAATTTAGTTGTTAACGACTGCTGCCATACCCAATAGTGCATTCCTGTCCAGCTAACTGAGTTCTTAAACAGATAATTTATGTGATTATTTATTAATTTAAAGATTAGCTTGTTTAGATTTTTTTAAAATCTGTCTTGAGCGGGAGTCTCATCGGTTGATTGAGTAATAAATTTCACATTTATTGGGCTTGACAAATATAGCTTTAGGGGCTATGAGATGGCTTCCATGATGGAGGAGTCTGCCAGCGGTCTAGTATATCTTTGATTAAAACTTCTTTAACCCAAATTTGAATAACAATTAGAATTGGTAGCGCTAAAAATAATCCCAAAAAACCAAAGAAAAATCCGAATGCTGTCACGAGAGCTAAGGTGTAAGCGGGAAGCAGAGATACCTGCTTTTCCATAATGATAGGTGTGACCAAGTTGCCTTCAATTTGTTGAATTAGGAAATAAAGCAACAACACCGCGCCTGCTTTTGAAGGCGAATCTAATAAAGCCAGCAGCAACGGTGGAATTACGCTTAAAATTGCGCCCATATAGGGAATTAAGGCTAATATGAATGCCAGAAGCCCGTTCACAAAAGGCAGGGGAACTTGCAAAACCAACAAACCAATAATGCTCGTAATACCAATAAAACTCATGCTTAATGCAACGCCGGCCAACCAACCCATTAAACCCTCTTCGCATTTTGAGAGAATTTCATCGGCTCGCTGACGGTAAAAAGCCGGAAAAAGGCTGATAATTGCGTGGCGGTATGGCATCGGATTTACCAGAAGCATGATTGTCAAAATGGTAATTAATAAGGTATTGAGAATCAAGCTGAGATAGTTGGAAAACCACAGATAAATATGCGAACTTGTCCACCGAAAAAGCGTTTTAATTTCTTGGGTTAAATCGTCAATACTGGGAAGGTTATCAACTATTTGTCCGGGTAATCTTGCTTGCAACCAATTGCTCCAAAGTCGCAGTTGTTCTATTCCTAGCGGGACGAGTTCGGACAACTCTTGAAATTGATTGCTCAGGCGCGTTACGATGAGAGTTAGCAAGACAGCGCTCGCTGTGACTAGAATCGCCGCTGCTAAGGCGATCGCCACTCCCCGCTTCGCACCCGACTGCTGCAATCTTCGCACTAAACGGTTGAGAGCGATCGCTAAAATTACGGCGGTAAAAAACAGTAAAACAATCGTTCTAATTTTCCACAAAATATAGAGCGAGGCTACCAAAGCAAAAAAACCGATCCACTTTCCTAAACCCACAACAAAAGCCTCTCTATTCACCAACACTTAACTGGAGCAGGGAGATTTTTTTGGCTAAACTTTCTACAGCGAGAGTGAGCGATCGCATCAATTCCGAATCCTCACTGTATTCTGCAGAAGCCAAATTCATCAGCCGCTGACTTTGGCTAATTTCTATTTCCTGGCTCCAATCTTGTGCGGTACTATCTTTATAAACCCCAATCGTTATTCCCTGTTGTTCATTCAAAAGCGAAAAACAAGGAATATCTGATGCCCCATCACCCACATAAATGACTTGTGTTAGCGGGATGTGCAATTCTTCCGCCGGAACATCCCGATAAACAAATGTTTTGCCATCGTCTTTTGGATTGTTGTCAACGCCTTTGGCAAGTTGAAACAAATAGCGAGTTTTTTCCGTGTGAGTTACAATTTTTTTGACAAACTCAATCTCGCCCTCTTTACCATAATGGAACTCGCAACCCCACATCGCCTTAAACTTGGGGGCGATGCAATTATTACGGGCAATTTCCACCATGCCGCAGCTAATTATATAAAATTCAACTTCCACTTTGGGGTTGATTGCATAAGCGCTTTGGCGTAGGCGATCGAACATTTCTGCAACGCCATCAAAGGGCGCTAATTTTTTCCCAAAATTTGCTATATATTCCTGGGTTATTTTGTTCCCTTGACGCTTAGATTCCTCGATAATTGCGTAAAATCTGGCTAGAATATTGTCCCAACCGCTATCAATTAAAGGTTGAATTCGCTCGCGACGAAAGGCGAGGGCATCAATATTGAGACTTTCTAACAGACTATCGACGGTATCCGGGACAAGGGTATCGTCGAAGTCAAACACGACGGCGATATAGTTAGATAAAGGTTTGGTTGCGAGAGTCATAACAATTTGAAAGTGAAGGTTAACTAACAACAGCAACTTGATAGTTGCGATTTTCCCAATTTTGGGAAATAGTTCCCAAACAGGTAAAGTGTAAAAACTGAGATATTGCACCAATGTCAATAATGGGATTTTTCGTGGAGTCGGGCGGGTTTATTTAACCTGTTTGCAAGCTTTAAGACTATTGGTGAACCCGCCCCTACAGATCCGGCACGAATGCTGTAATATCTGAGAAAAACACTGTTTAACTTCCTCCTCCACTCGTGCCAATTATCCCGGTCAGTTGTAAAAGATAGATAACTGCAAAGCAGGCAAAAAAGATCCCTGCAATTACCGTTCCACCCCAGATAAACTTCGAGGGTCGCAATTCCTTGGGCAGCATTCGATGATTCACATAAAGCGTTAATCCAGTCACAATGGGAATGTGAGCTGCTTCAATGCCTCCAGCCATTTGTAACAAGGAAACGGGTTCGCCGAAAATCAGATAAATCGCAATGGGTAACGCAGCTAACAGCACTATAATATAAAATCGCTGCAAAAATTTTTCATTCGTCCAGCGACCCTGCACGCCAAATCCTTGCAGTAAAATTTGCGTGCCATCGGCAAACATCCGCCCAAAGCCATCTTGGACTGAAAGCGTGGTGCTACAAAAAGTAATAAAAACAATTGCCACCATAAACCAAAAGCCAAATGGCCCCCAAAGGTTGCCTAGCAAACTACCCAAAATTTCTGCTACTTGTTGTTCTTTTGGCACTAATCCTTGGGGACGCAACAACTCGCCACCGAGAATCAAAAAAGCGAGTGCCGCTAACAGCGCACCCACGACTGCTAAGGTGTTGGAGAAACTCATTAAAGTCACCCAACCCTGCAACCTTTTTACTTGTTCGTGGCTGATTTGATCAAAATCAAGGGGTTGTTCTTGTTTGAGGGAAGCAGCACCGTATCCTCTGGCTTCCACCCAATAGGAATACCACATCAATCCTGCTGCCCCTGCTAGCATAAAACCCAGCCAAGGTAGGATTTCTTGATATTGCACGTTTTGGGGAATTTGAGGTACTAACCCCGCTGCGAATTGTCGAAGGTTGGGAAAAACAAAAATCGCCGCGGCTACCACGGCCAACGTGCGGCCGATGCCGATAATTGAGGAAATTTTTTCAACAACTTTATACTGCCCCATGAACACAATTGCTGCCGTCACAGCGATAATAATCACCGTCCAAAGTTTAACTGTTCCTCCTGTTACTAGAATCAGTGCTGTAGCGGCGGCACCTGCAAGTCCGGCAACTGTGGAAATTGCTACTACCACCTGCGGCAATAAAATCAGCCAAATCGTCCAATTTTTCGGTCCAGGAATTTGCTTAAAACCTTCTAAAATTGTTGCACCCGTACAAACCGAAAACCGCCCGACTTCGTTGTTGATAAACCACTTGAGGATAACAGCCGCTAGCAGCGCCCACAACAGCGAGTAGCCGTAAAGTGCTGCAATTCGAGGTGTAAATAGTAACTCACCAGAACCAGCAGCCGACAGCATCCATAAAAAACTCGGCCCCAACCATTTAAAGCGATCCCAACCCTCTGGTGGCTGCGGGATTTGTTGATTTGTATTTTCACCCTGTTGGTTAGTTATTTGTGCAGAAGAACTGCGATCATCGCTATCTCTATTCATTGTTATTACTAGATTAGTAACTGGTCAACACCGATCGATTTACCCACGATTTATGGTGAGGTTGAAATTGTGGATTTTCATATTCCGGTGCTTCACACTTCGTTAAAACGACGCTTGCTGGTGGCTTTTCCCCAAAGCCCGATTAAACCAAAGACAATTGCGATCGCCAGCAAAAACGTTACATTGAACTGAATGTCAAAGCCACTTGCATGATTGTGCCAACGTAAAACTCACCGCAGGTCTTTGCCAATTGCAAATGAGGGTACGCGCAAAGCCAAAAAAACTGCTGCTAGTCCCAAAAAAACGGCAATCTCCACGACGAATGCGATCGCACTCAGGCTTGACTAGGTTCTCAAATTTGAGAGAGGAGTTTTCCTTCCCAATTACAGCGATCGAACCAGCTAGAAGCCTCCACAATCGCATTCGTGGTTGAATTTTTGAATGGGTCAGGTTTTCTTGTACTCAAGGAATTAATTTTGTACAAAGATGCCTCCTAACACTGCCACTCTTACATTTTCACCCTACACATCTGTATGGCAAAGATTGTGCAAAATTAAAGCAAATAGCGGAATATCTTACTTAAGATATATTGCTTTTACATTCAATTTTAAAATCACCAAACTTAAGATAGATGTTGCACAACTATTTTTTCTCTACAGACACTTTTTAGAAAAACCCAAAGCTCATTCTCAGGTTAGGCGCGTCGCTATTGTTTAGTTTGTATGCTGAGAACTACGAAGTTCATATAATTTAACAAGAGCGAGATGACACAAAATAGCGATCGAGCCAGCGAAGCAATAGAATTGCTGGGTCAACAAAAGTTGGAACTAAGCGATCGCGATCGTGAAGAGATAATTGAGCGCATCCGTCCCACTGCCTTAATCATTCACGAAACGATTAGGGTTGAGGGTGAAAGTGAGTTGTGCCGTCCAGTTTCAGCCCTAGCTTGGTCTGGATTAGCTGCAGGACTATCTATGGGATTTTCCCTGGTGGCTCAAGGTGTACTCCAAGCAAATTTACCCCAGCAATCTTGGAGTTCTATCATTGTCAGCCTTGGGTACAGTATCGGCTTTGTCATCGTGGTGATGGGGCGTCAGCAATTGTTCACTGAAAATACTCTGACAGTCATTCTGCCTTTGTTAAACGATCGCAGACCCAAAGTTTTTATGCGAGTGCTGCGATTATGGGGAATTGTCTTAGCAAGCAATTTGTTCGGTGCATTCATATTTGCCTCAATAGTTGCACAGCCTGGAGTCTTCCCGCCTGAATTTCAAAAAGCGTTTGGCGAAATAGGTTTAAGAGTTATCGATGGAGGATTTTGGATAACTTTATTGCGGGCAATCTTTGCGGGTTGGTTAATTGCTTTAATGGTCTGGCTTCTCCCCGCCGCTGAGTCTTCCCAACTGTGGGTAATTGTGATCATCACTTCCCTGGTTGGGCTAGGTGAATTTCCTCATATTATTGCCGGATCGGTGGAAGTTTTCTATGCAGTGGCAATTAAAGCTGTTTCCTGGCCAGAATATTTTGGCAAATTCATGATACCTACCCTAATTGGTAATATTTTAGGCGGAGTTACCTTAGTGGCTGCCTTAAACCATGCCCAAGTTGCTCAAGATGACCTCTAGAAATTGAGCTAAAATAAACCACATTAAGGGCATGGAGAACCCCGATTTCTCTAAGAAGTCGGGGATGTGCGATCTTAAGATAGAAGGAGAGTGATGATGACTACAAACTGGCGTGGCTATCGAGTTGCAGCTTGGGTAGGACAGGCGTTATTAACAATAGCAGTAATAGCTGCTCTGAGTCAGGGAAAATGGCAAAATGCCTTGGGGTTAGCCTTATTCTTAGTAGCATCCCTGGCGTTTGTGGTGATGGTCGATCGCTTGCCAACGCTGTTTGATTTCCTGTTTGTGCTTGCTGCCTTACTCAACGCCGGAGGCTGGGTTTTCGGACTGTTTTACCAACCGGGACCTTATGATGAAATTGTTCATGCTTTCACGACTTTTGCCGTGACTTTAGCATTGAGTTTTTTAGCATACAGTTCAATGCTGACTATTTTTCGCAACCATAAACTGCTGTACTTGCTAACAATAACCAGTTTTGGGATTGCGATTGGTGCTTTGTGGGAAATTACCGAGTGGACGGCTGGTATTGTTCTCTCAACCGAAGTGATTGGGAGCCTGGATGATACGATTATTGATTTAATTATGGATAGTTTGGGAGCTGCAATAGCTGCCATAACGGGCTTATGGACGTTGCAAGAATGGATGCGCCCCAGTGCGACAGTGGGGAATCAAGCATCTATCGCCAATAGTCCGAGCGATCGCACTTAACTGAACTGAAAGGAATATTATCATTTTTTCTTCAATCATCTTTCATCAGATAGATATTTTCTTATTGCCTCCGACAGATGGCAAGCTTTGGAGACTTGAGGTTAAATGGATATATAAGCAACATTTTGAAAGAATGTAGAACGTAGAACACAGACAATCGACCTTGAGCCAAAGTAAATTTTTAATAATTTAAATTTTCTTTTCACATTACTGCAAGAGGTTGGTTGTTGCGATTTAGGAGGATTTTATGAAAATAAAATCATTTTCAACGGCAATTGGACTGGTTCTGTTGGGTTCAACTATTTATTTACCGGAAATTGCCCTAGCTAGCGCCAAACCCTCTATCCAAGTAGCTCAACGAAGAGTAGTCGGCTCGGATATAGACAGTTTTACCGCGTATCCAGTACAGCGATTAGATCCGGGAACTCAACTCTTTTTCGTGCTGCGAGGAACCCCGTATTCTAGAGCTACCTTGACTATCCCAAATGCAGTGCAAAATCTGCCGATGCGGGAGGTTCAACCCGGAGTTTACGAGGCAAACTACATGATTCGCGAGGGCGATCGTATTTCCGAAAATACAGTTGTGCGGGCAAATTTGCAACAAGGCGATCGCATCAGCAGCACCCGCTTGCAACAACCTCTAGTAGCTGGTTATAGCGATCGCCGCTTTCAATCTTTGTCTATTAACCGCTTCACTGCTCAATCCGTACCGCAGTTAGAGCCGGGAACCACGCTCAATTTCAAATTGCTCGGCACTCCCAACGCTACAGCTAATTTCTCCATTGAAGGAGTTGCTTATAACATTCCCATGCGGGAAGAATCCAACGGCGTTTACACAGGGGAATATACGATCCGCAGCCAAGATTATTTCCCCCCTGCAGGTGCGGCGGTTACTGCTAGTTTGCAGTCGGGAAATCAAGTTATTCGTTCCCGTTTAGATCGAGAACTAATTGCTGGCGATGATGGCAGTTCCAACACTGCCGAAATCCCGCTAGAAATTATCACTCCCGAAGAAAATGCTCGCGTCAGCGGGACGGTTGAAGTGGAAGGACGCAGCGCCCCAAATGCGACAGTTAATGTCAACGTTCAGGCTACCTCTTCTGTGGCAGGTTTATTTGGAGTTGAACGAAATATCCTCGAACGCACAATTCGGGCGGATGAACAAGGTAAATTCAGCTTTGCTTTTAAGCCGACCATTTCTTTACCAGGAACCCGATACGAGGTGAATCTCACTTCTAGCAGAGGCGATCGCACCAGCGAAGAAACTTTGGTACTGTTTCAAAATTGAGCGGTGACTCGCGACTATTTGCCCGCGCAAAATCGGGCACACCTGACTAAATTTGAAAGATTCCATCAGGAGATATCTATGTATCAACTAAAAAATCCCTGAAAAAAAACGCCAGGGATATTACAAATCATCTCTGGCAGTTTATTAATCGGTATGCCAACCATGCCTCTTGTTGCATCAGCAACTCCTCAGATGAAACGACTAAATAGGATGGCAATTAAGGAGTTTTAAGAGTTCACCCTGACGGTCAAGTGTTTTTGAATTAGGCTATAAAAAAACCCGGTTTTAAACACAAATTCTGTAGCTTCATCAACAAAATAAACAGAAAAAATCAAGGAGGTTTTTCAATGGTTAATAATCGTTTGAACAATTACACTCAAAAGCTCTCGAATGCTAAGGGAGGAGCGATCGCCCTCGCACTAGCAGCTATCCTGCTTCCGGCTTGTACTACCCCACAGCGACAAGCAACGGCACCTGCACCTGCACCTGCAACACCCGGTACGGTTCCCACGACAACCGAGAATGTGGTTGATAACACAGCACAACTGCTTGGCAAAACTGTGACCATCAGAAGCGAACCAGTCAAAAAATTGGGGCCATCGACCTTTACAGTTAGCGATAAGGAGTTTTTTAGCACCGAATCGATTTTGGTTGTCAATGCCACCGGCAAGCCCTTTGTGCTGCCGACTGAATCAGATCAAGAAGTTCAAGTAACAGGAACAGTTCGCAATTTTGTCCTTGCAGATATTGAGCGCGAGTACAAATTAGGCTTAGAGCCAAACTTGTACGCTGAGTACGAAAGTAAACCTGCGATCGTTGCACAATCGATGGCGCTAGCCCCCACACCGGGTGAACTCACCTCAAACCCCCAAAAATACTACGGCAAGACACTGGCGGTGAGCGGTGAAGTCGAAAGCCTCAGAAGTCCAAACTCGTTCACTTTGGATGAAGACAAATTAATTGGCGGACAAGACTTGTTAGTGATACACACAGTTCCAAAACCAACCGTGCAAGAAGGTGAGAAGGTTGCCGTAACCGGCGAGTTGCGTTCGTTTGTCGTCGCTGAACTTGAGCGGGACTACGATCTGCAATGGGATTTGACCTTGAAGCAGAAGCTAGAAGCCGAGTATACCAACAAACCTGTCTTAGTTGCTACAGGAGTATATCCGTCAGCCATTCCTCAGTAACCAATACACCTCTCTCATAACTACTGCGGGGAGTAGGGGTTAGGCATCCTGTCCTGCCCTTAACCGAGTTTTCTGCAGAAGTCTAATAGCTAACCACCAGGCGATCGCTTGCGACAGGAAGACAAGCAGAACCTCTTTCTTACCTCGTTTATTTTGATGCTCAATTCAGCAATAAGGTGGATATAATGAATCAACCAGAATCCGTGCCGCAACCGCTGACCCAAAGCGAATTCGTCGCAACTTTTCGCTTGTTTAGTAGATTTAGCTTCTGGATACAGTTATTCTTGGGTGCTGTTTCCGGCATTGTTTTATTATTTGCTATGTTGGGTCGCAACATGGGCGAACAAACCAATAATGCAGGTATTGGTTTCGGGGTAGTTTTAGCAATAGTGGGCCTGTTATTGCTGGCGTTTAGAATATTTTGGGATTTTCGCTATCGGCTTTTAGGCCGACTTTTGCACGCCGAAAATTCCCAGGTATATCCCAGCAAAGAACATATTACTCACACCTTACGGATTGGATTAGTTTCTAGTTTGGTGGGGGTATTAATCGCGTTTGTCGCATCTGAAGAAACAGTGGCTGTAGTCCTAGCAAAAACTCTGAGTCAACCGCAAGCGCTCGCAGCTTATACGCCAGAAAATGTGATTCGTTCTCTAGATATTTTTGTGACGATGGCAAACGTCAATCTGATTGGCGCTCACTTTTTTGGAGCTGTTACTTCTCTTGGGTTACTCAATTGGGTAGAAGAGTAGTTGGCACCATGGGCGATCGCTAAAGGCAAACACAACTTCTATGTCCTTATGATTGACAAGGCCTGGCCGATTTAACTAAGGTTGGTGGCGAAAGCACTGCCTTGGCTCCCAGAGAGCGAAGACAGTGCAGCTACAAGCTAAACAAGTTGGCTATTTGCATGAACATCTAATCGGAAATAGCGATCGCTCCTGCTAATGGTAGTCAGTCTGAGCAACCATTTTTTTTCGTAATTGATTTATTATAGCGACAGATATTTCATCGAGCTTGAGATGGATAGATTTTGAATCTGGACAAACAAAACTTAGGCTCATATTCCTAAAGATGAGCTATAGCCGTGGAATTCAGCTTCCTAAATAGCCCTGTGGCAGGGTTTCTGAACAAAGCCATTTCCAACAGTTTCTCTATTAAGAAATTTACTGCAATGAAAGACCTCTGGTATAAAAACGCAATTGTCTACTCCCTCGATGTTGAAACCTTCATGGACTCGGACGGGGATGGTGTCGGCGACTTTCATGGACTGATCAACCGTCTAGACTATTTATCCGCGCTAGGAATTACTTGTTTGTGGTTGCTGCCGTTTTATCCTTCCCCTAACCGGGACAATGGTTACGACGTGATGGATTACTACAACATTGATCCGCGACTGGGAACCCTGGGAGATTTTGTCGAGTTCATGCACCAAGCAAGGGAACGAGGCATTCGCGTACTGATCGATATGGTAGTAAATCATACGTCCAATCAGCATCCTTGGTTTGTGGCAGCCAAAAGCGATAAAAACTCCAAGTATCGCGATTACTATGTGTGGTCAGAAAATCCACCCAAAACTGATCCAGAACAACTGATATTTCCCGATGTCGAGGACAGTATTTGGGAGTACGATGAACAAGCAAAAGCTTACTATTTGCATCACTTCTATAAAGAACAGCCAGATTTGAATATTGGCAATCCGGCTGTACGAGAAGAAATATGCAAAATTATGGGTTTCTGGCTAGAACTGGGCGTGTCTGGATTTCGCATTGATGCTGTTCCGTTTTTAATTAAAGGAATTGGCATCGAAGGTGCAGACCCCGAAAAGCTGCGAGGTTTCTTGGAAGAAATGAGAGATTTTGTGTCATCGCGTCAGGGTGATGCTGTGTTGCTGGCAGAAGCAAATGTCGATCGCGAGCAAATTTCTATCTACTTTGCTAAGGGCGACAGAATGCACATCCTGTTCAACTTTTTGCTGAACCAGCATCTGTTTTTGGCCCTGGCGCGTCAAGAATCCACAGCATTGCGCGAGGGACTAAAAACCTTACCGGATATTCCTGATATTTGTCAGTGGCTTAATTTTGTGCGCCACCATGATGAACTGACGCTAGATCGCATTACTTCATCGGAACGAGAGGAAATTTTTGCAGCATTTGCGCCTGAGAAAACTATGCAAATTTTCGGGCGCGGGATTCGTCGCCGCTTACCACCGATGATGGGAGGATCTCGTCGCCGGATTGAACTTGTCTACAGCTTGCTGTTCACCCTGCCTGGTACACCCATGCTGCGCTATGGGGAAGAAATTGGCATGGGGGATGACCTTTCGCTGGAAGGTAGAGACAGCGTTCGCACGGTGATGCAATGGTCAGATGCAGCGAATGGTGGCTTCTCGACGGCTGCAACTGATACTCTTGCCAGACCTGCGATCGCCCACGGAGAATACGGTTACAAACAAGTCAATGTCACCGCAGCGCAGCGCGATCCTGGCTCATTAATTAACTGGATGGAACGTGCAATCAGCATCCGCAAGCAATGTCCTGAGTTGGGTAGGGGCAAGTGGCACCTTCTGGAAACCGACTCTCCCTCGGTGTTAGCCCACTGCTGCGACTGGCAAGGCAGGACGGTGATTGCTGTCCACAATCTAGCGGACAAACCTTGTACCGCTACGCTCAAATCTAACGAATACAGCAATCTGTGCGACTTATTTGGCGATCGGCTCTATGAATCTCTCGATGCCGAATCGCCATCTATTCCCTTAGAAGCCTACGGCTATCGCTGGTTTCGAGTCAATCGAATCCAGGGGTAAAAAAGTTAATGTTGAGGGAAGAACTAGCGACGTGGGCTCGTAGGAATGTACTTAGCAGTATTCTTGTCTGGAAGCGGTTGTATCTGACCTTGATTGACCAAAGCTTGATGAATTAGGGCAGTAGCACTACCCCGACTCAGCAACTCGTTCGGATTAAGAGCTCTGGGATCTGGATAGTTGACCACTATCTTTGCCTTTGTCGCTGCTGCCACTGGCTCAACCGCATATTTAGGAAGTTTCTCGGCATCTTTATAGTACGACTTGAGAAAATCTAATGCTGAATTTTTAGCAGGCGCAGTTGCAGCTTTTGTCGTTGTTGGTGGAACAGTCTTAGCCGGTTTAGGTGTGGGGGCCGCCCCAGGCTGCAGCCTTGCGACTACAGGTAATAACGGCTGCATCAAAACAGTCGCTGCGAGGGGAAATGCCAAACGGTTCCTAGCAATTCGACGTTTATTTACTGGAGTTTGCCTTGCTGGAGTTGCAGCAGCTCGATCGGTTTTGACAACAGGGGGATTGTAATCCATATTTAAACCCCTCATTAACACAACTAATGCTTGTGCCTTAGTCAAGGACTGCTTCGGACGAAACTCATTTCCGGGAAAATCATTCATAAATCCCGTTTCATAAGCTTCTTGAATCGGAGTTTCTGCCCAGTAGTTTTTAGGCACATCCTTAAAGTAACTTCCACTCGGTATCTTTCTAACGCTGGCTCGATTAAAAGCTTGGCGGATCATCGCCGAAAATTCATCCCGATCCACAGCCTGTTTGGGTCTAAAAGTTCCGTCTAGATATCCGGTAACAATCTCTTTTTCAGCTAAGGAATCAATAAACGGACGCGCCCAGTAATTCGGCGGTACATCAGGAAATTTCGATTTAGCTTGTTGAGCAGCAACTTGCTGGGAAGTTAGCACAAAGCCAGTGCCACTGACACTAATTGCTAAAGCTAAAAAGGCTACGCTGATTGACGGTAAATGCCTGCGATTAGTCATGATAAATTTCCTCCTGATTTTTGCATTTTTAACGATACTATTTGGCTGAGTTAAAGCGGATTACGTTTTTTTCTATCCGATTCCCATTCTGTTTTTACAACATCTAACTCTTCGCGACGTACTGTGTCTGTTGCCTCAACCGTATCTTGCTCAACTTCTTTTCTGATTTGCACTTCCTCGCGCACGAACGCTTGCTTTTTGATATTGACGGTTTCTTCGTAGATTTCCAAATGTGCCATTTCTTCTTGATTGAAGGCGGTATCTGGAGTTACGCGACTCCCTACATATTCGGGAGTTGTGTGCTCAATCACAACTCGCTCTTTTTCTACAGGAACTTCCAGTTGTACCGTTTTGGTCTCAACTTGTTTGCCAATTATTACCTCGCCTGTTTTGCGACGGGTTTTATCTGCAACTAATCGTTCTTCGTACAGTTTGAGTTTTTGATGATCCTGTTCGTTCATCTGATACAATTGGGGCTCTCGCTCGTAAGTATAGGTATCCCGGTCATAAGCAGGATTACTAGCTTGAGGCAAGACAGAATGCGTTGTAGAAACTGGAACGGGTGCTTCTAAAGGTAATGATGCTTCTACTGGTACAGACGCTTCTACTGTTGAAGTTCGATAAATACCCCGCACTTGTTCTTCATAATCGTAATCAACTGCCATCCCATGCTCATACCTGGGTAGTTTTTCCACTTTGTCTTTACTCTGCAAACCTGTAGCGTAAACACGCCGCCCATTAAAATCAATGTGACAAAGAGCGATGGGAAGTAAAACTTTTTTGTCAAAAATCCAAGAACCAGTCTCTACCACAAAATAGCGGCAACGTCCTGTCTCATCTACCAGCACAGTATCGATCGTGCCAATTTTATCATCGGTACTTCCGCCATACACATCCAGCCCTTTGATATCATCGTCCTCAAAAGCGGCTTGGCGGTAGTTGGGATTAAAATCCTCAATTTTGTAAAGTAACATTGTTGTTTCCTGTACTATCTACATCAACTTGTGTACCTACTTTAGATAGATATCAGGTCTAATACTTCCTTCTTATGAATGATTCAGCAAATTGAGAATCATCAAAATAGCGATAATTTTTTATATTTTTCTATCTTTAGGTAGATGAATTTAGGATTCCTGTACTCAAAAGGGTGAATTTATCTAATCATTCGTAGGTTGGGTGGAGCGAACCTACAACGTTTCTGCCAGCAAATATCACAAGGATTTATTAGGTTTTATTATCACCTTAACTATCACCTTAACTAGGGGATATCCTAGAAAATCAAGGGCATCTCTAAAGGATCTGCTGGTTTTTTTTTAAAGGAAATTTCCATTTTAGGATCGAAGTTACTACTTTTGATATTTAAAAATTTTAACTTAAAAAGATTATGCCCATCGGTAGATATTTTGGTAATGATGATTAAGTAAAATTAAATTACCTTCAAGAAAAAAAATGCTCACGTAACGCAGGGGTTAATCTTTTATGACTTATCCAGATCGATCGGGCAGTCCACTCACTGAGCCTACAATCGTCAATCCGCTGGTGGATTACCACGATCGAGTGAGGTGGGGGCCAATTTTGGCAGGAATTGCGATCGCTCTGGGTACTCAACTAATTTTAAGCGCTTTGGGAATGGCGATCGGATTAACCGCAGGTGCAACAGGCGCGGATGCAGGTTCCGTTGGTATTGGGGTCGTAATTTGGTCGATTATCAGTTTGCTGATTTCCCTTTTTTTAGGCGGTTGGGTGATGGCTCAAAGCTGCGGCCCGATGACCAAGAAAACAGCATTTTTGAATGCAGCAATTCTTTGGGGAGCTACATTAGCACTTAGTGCTTGGTTATTAGGAAGCGGGATATCGGGTGCTGTTGGCGCTGCCGCTGCTAATGCTGGAGAAATTGCCAATCAAGTACAACAACAGGGCGGCGTTAATATACCCAATCAAGCCCAGAATGTAGGCCCAAATCAAGTTCGCGATATAGCTGGTAATACAGCTAAAGCTACTTGGTCTTTTCTACTTGGCTCTTTGCTGAGTTTGGCAGCGGCAATGATGGGTGGTGCTGTTGGCGCTCGCAAACCTCGCGTTTATGCTTGATTAGCGGTCAACCACCCACCACTAATCGGAGTACCGATATAGTGGGGGCACAGAAATTGCCAAGTTGACCAGTCTAGGTGTTAAATCACTACGTTTAAGGCAAGTGTTAAAGACCTACCAGAGAATGCGTTGCTAGTTCTCTGCTCTAGAACTTAAAAGTTAAACAGGTGTAAGGGTTAAGCCAGTGCTTTTAAGATAGTT
Source organism: Microcoleus sp. AT8-B5 (assembly GCF_036705565.1). Classification (NCBI taxonomy): domain Bacteria; kingdom Bacillati; phylum Cyanobacteriota; class Cyanophyceae; order Oscillatoriales; family Microcoleaceae; genus Microcoleus; species Microcoleus sp. AT8-B5. The sequence continues at coordinate 8,267 of NZ_JAUBUY010000048.1, read as the reverse complement.
ACCGACCTTAAACATTGACGAAGCTAACATTACCCCGAAAGGGAGGACTTAAAATGTCTAACTTTGTTTTTGTACTAGATACCCAAAAACGACCGCTCAATCCAATCCACCCAGGAATGGCCCGTAAATTGCTAACTAATGGCAAAGCTGCTGTTTTTAAAGGGTATCCATTCACACTAATTCTCAAGGTAGAGGTAACAGCAACCCAAAAACCAATCACTCTCAAAATAGACCCTGGCTCTCAAACCACTGGGTTCGCATTACTGCAAGGAGAAAAAGTAATCTTTGGCGCAGAACTGACTCACCGAGGTCAAGCTATTAAAGCCAGCCTTGAATCTCGTCGTTCATTACGTAGAGTCCGGAGAAATCGCCATACTCGTTATCGTCCAGCTAGATTCCTAAATAGAACTCGCCTTAAAGGTTGGCTAGCCCCAAGTTTGCAACATCGCGTTGAAACAACTATAACATGGGTGACTAAATTGATGAAAGTAGCCCCCATTGTTTCTATTGTTCAAGAACTTGTGCGGTTTGACTTACAACAATTAGAAAACCCGGAAATTTCTGGAATTGAGTACCAACAAGGCGTTTTGTGTGGCTACGAGGTTCGGGAATATTTGCTCAACAAGTGGGAGAGAAAGTGTGCTTACTGTGGTATTACAAATACACCATTACAAGTCGAACATATTCATCCCAAAGCTAAGGGTGGTTCTAATCGCATTTCTAATCTTTGCCTTGCTTGTGAAAAGTGCAATATCAAGAAAGGAACTCAAAATATAGAGCAATTCCTGTCTAAAAAGCCAGATGTTTTAAAACGGGTTTTGTCTCAAGCAAAGCGTTCTTTAAAAGATGCGACAGCCGTCAATTCAACTCGTTGGGCATTATTTAATCGGCTTAGCATGATTGGTTTGCCTGTTTCTACTGGCAGTGGTGGCTTAACAAAGTTCAATCGCACTCGATTAAGTCTAGCTAAAACTCACTGGTTAGATGCAGCTTGTGTTGGGAACGTTGAATCGCTGAAAATTTTAACAAACAAGCCGTTGTTAATTAAAGCTACTGGGCATGGGACGCGCCAAATGTGTCGTACCGATAAGTTTGGATTTCCATGTCGCTATGTTCCCCGGCTTAAGTTTGTTAAAGGTTTTCAAACTGGAGATATTGTCAAAGCAATCGTTACTTCTGGCAAGAAAGTTGGTAAATATGTTGGGCGTGTTGCCGTCAGAACAAGTGGTTCGTTTAATATTTCCGCATCAGAATTGGTGTCGGGGGTTAGCCACAAATATTGTTCAATTATTCACAGAAAGGATGGTTATTCGTATGCAGCATAAACCTTGCCCCCCTTGGACTCCCACCACGCTCCCTGAGTACAGGTGAGCGTGGGGGTCTCCAAGGGGGAAGACAGATGAACAAGCTAAAAACCTTTTCTAAGGTTTTGGCATAGAGATTTAAAAGGAGATAAAGCGATGCAACAGCAGAGTATCTGGCAAAAATATACCAGGTTAACAAGTTCGATCTTGTTAACGGCAACGGTATTAGTTGCTCCCTCGTTCGCCGCTAATACAAATCAAAAACAGATTCAAGGTGACTATCTACTAGCGCAAGCTTCAGACAACTGTCGCCAGGTTATTGCGAGGAATGGCCTTAATGTTCGGCGACAACCGACGGCTAACAGCGAAGCGGTTGGTATCATCGGTTCCGCACGAAATGTGACGATTCAAAATCTTGGTGAGAATGGCTGGGTACCAATTTCAGCCCCGCTACAAGGCTACGTATATGGTGGTTTTCTCGGAGCGTGTGAAGCCGCAACCGCCCCGCCTCCTACTGACTGCCGCCAAGTTGCAGCAGCCAGAGGAATTAATGTACATCAAGCACCTTCCACTGATGGGGAAAGGGTTGGAGTCGTCGCGAGTGGACGAAGAGTGACGATTGAAAGTATAGGAACAGATGGTTGGGTGCCGATTACAGTGCCTCTGAGAGGCTACGTCCAAGCTGAAAACCTGGCGTATTGTAGTTAATTGAAAAAACAGTGATGGATGACCAATCAAACCCCAAAAAAGAAACTAATTCACAGCAAAAACCTGGTTTGTTAAATTTCATTGCCGAGACAACAGAATCTGCACTGAATACAGGCAAAGCGGTTGTTGATACAGCAGTTGATTGGGGGGAAGCTGCTGCTAAACAAACTTATCGATTGATTGGACAAGCGACGCAAGGAACCGGAGATGCGGTAACTTATGTTGGCAATCTTCCCTTTGTTAAACAAGTGGCGGGGGTACTCAGGCTTGATTGGTTAGTTGGGGTCAGCGATCGCATCGACTTAGCCAAAGCCGAAGCTCAAGTCAATGAACTCCAACAAAAGTATCCCAATGAATATCCCAGCGAAATTGCCCATCGCATTATGGTGGAAAAAGCGATTCAAGCCGGTGGTGTCGGATTTGCTAGCAGCATTTTACCGGGTGTCGCGGCTGCACTGCTGGCGATCGATTTAGCGGCGACTACTGCGATTCAAACCGAAATGGTTTATGAAATTGCCGCCGCTTATGGGATGGATTTGCAACAGCCAGCCCGAAAAGGTGAGGTTTTGGCAATTTTTGGGTTAGCGCTCGGCGGTAGCAACGCCATGAGAGCTGGTTTGGGCTTTTTACGCAACGTACCGCTGGCTGGCGCGATGATTGGTGCGAGTACGAATGCTACGATGCTGTACGCGCTGGGATATGCGGCGCGCGAGTTTTACGAAGCCAAAGTGAGGGAAGAGACTGAAGAACCTGGAACCGAAACGCTGCAAGCGATTCAGCAACAAAGCGAGAAATATCTTGATGTGGCGATCGCCCAGCAAGCAGGAATGGATCAAATTATGGTTCACATGATTTTGGCAAGTTATCCCAACAAAAACTGGGAAGATATTCTGCCAGAATTGAAGGCATTGCAATTAAATGCCGATTCTCTCCAAAGGATTGCTGCTAACATCAAGTCCCCCAAACCATTGGGTGCATTGTTAGAGCAACTTAACCCGGACTTTGCAGTACCGCTATTAGCTCAATGCCGTCGCATTGCCGAAAATAGCGGAGAGGTTTCTGAAGCAGAACAGAGGGTGCTGGATGCGATCGCACAAAAACTCAACGGTGAAGATGTGGCTTCGATATCCACTTGAAAAAAATTGTTGGTGCGTTAGCTTTCGGCCTAACGAACCATCCCCAATATTTACTGGGGCTGTGTAAGTCCTAAATTAGTCTCACGTTAAAGTAATCTACAGCCTTAAGATAGAGTTTGACGTGGCTAATTTCACTACTATCAATAACGACTGATGCAAGAGGAACTTTTATGACAGCAGAAATATCTGGAGTCTGGGACAAGATTGAGAGCATGATCAATGACTTCATTGTCCTGCTGCCTAATATGATACTAGCGTTCCTTGTTTTCGGAATCTTTTTCTTTGTTGGGAGGTCAATTAAGAGAGCGGTCAGGCGGCTTACTCGCAACCACCGCCAATCCCGGAATTTGGGACTGGTTTTGGGAAGGTTAGCGCAGGGTATTACTGTTTTGGTTGGTCTGTTTATTGCCTTGTCGATTGTAATTCCCACATTTAGAGCAGGCGATTTGGTGCAACTGCTGGGAATTAGCGGGGTAGCGATTGGTTTTGCCTTTCGCGATATCTTACAAAACTTCCTAGCTGGTATCCTAATTCTGTTGACGGAACCGTTCCAAATCGATGACCAGATTGTGTTTAAAAACTTTGAGGGAACGGTAGAAAATATTGAAACTCGCGCTACAACAATCCGAACCTATGATGGTCGCCGGATTGTAATTCCCAATGCGGAATTGTTCACCAATTCTGTTATGGTGAATACCGCGTTTGATAAACGCCGGATGGAATACGACGTTGGTATCGGCTACGGGGATGATATTCACCGAGCCAAGGAGTTAATGATGGAAGCCATGCACAGTGTGGATGAGGTTTTGAATGACCCTGCTCCTGACGTGCTGCTGATGGAACTTGCAGGAAGTACCGTCAATATCCGCGCTCGATGGTGGATTGCTCCGCCGCGACGAATTGACGATTTGCGATCGCGCGACAAGGTACTTTCTGCGATTAAGGAAAAGCTGACTGCTAATGGCATCGACTTGCCCTTTCCTACGCAGCAAATTTTGTTTCACGACCAAACCGAAGAGACGGATGGCGATCGCAAACGTCAACGCGAAGGATGGCCCGCTGGTAATGGCGAAGTTCCCAAACCCCGCAGCATCAGCGGTTCTCTGCGACAACTAATTGAACAGCGATCGCAATCTGACGGCAACGGACAATCGCCACCCCACCACAACTCATGAAAAATGTCAAGTTAAGCAAAATTTGGGACTCGCTGCACTCTAGCTACTGGTTTATCCCAACCTTGATGGCGCTGGGGTCGATGATTTTGGCGATCGCCATGCTGACAATTGACCGCACGGGTAATATACCAAACTGGAGGTGGATTTACACGGGTGGAGCCGATGGTGCGCGAGCGGTTCTTTCATCGGTTGCCGGTTCAATGATCAGCGTTGTTGCTACAGCTTTTTCCATTACTATTGTGGCGCTTCAGTTGGCGAGCTCCAATTTTGGGCCCCGATTGCTGCGTAGTTTTATGCAGGATACGGGCAATCAAATCGTGCTTGGCACCTTCATTGCCACGTTTATTTACTGTTTACTCGTACTGCGAACCATTCATGCAGAAGGAGAAGGATACAGTCTCTTTGTACCCCAACTCTCGGTTACAGTTGGTACCGGATTGGCAATTGCCAGTATCGGCGTACTGATTTACTTTATCCATCACGCATCAACCATTATTCAAGCCTCCCATGTAATTACTCAGGTTAGTGGCGATTTAGACAAAGCTCTAGATCGTCTGTTTCCCGGAAAAATCGGAGAATGTAAACCGAACAACTCGCGAAAAGTGGGAGAAATTCCGGCAAATTTTGACTCGGAAGCAAGTCCAATCAAAGCCACTGGCGAGGGTTATTTGCAAGCAATCAATGACGAGGAATTAATGAAAATTTCCCGTCAGTACAATCTGCTTGTACGTCTTAAAACTCGACCGGGAAAGTTTATCGTCAAGGGTAGCGATGTAGCGATGGTTTTCCCGGAAAAACAGGTGAATCAAAGCCTGAAGAAAAAAATTAATGATGCTTTTATTCTGGGCAAAGAACGGAATGAATATCAAGATGTAGAATTTCCCATCGATCAGTTAGTGGAAATCGCCTTGCGTGCAATTTCTCCTGGTATCAACGATCCGTTTACTGCGATTCGGTGTATCGATCGACTCAGCGCCGGATTATCCCGCCTCGCTGAAAGGGATTTTCCCTCCCCCTATCGCTACGACGATGAACATAATTTGCGCGTCATTGTTGAAGGAGTGACGTTTGAAGGCTTAGTCAATACTGCATTTAACCAAATTCGCCAATACAGTAAATCAGACGTGGCGGTAACAATTCGCTTATTGGAAGCTATAGCTTGCATCGCCACTTACACCCGCAATTCCCAACAACGAGAAGCTTTACGCCGTCACGCGGAGATGATTTTAAATAGTAGCCGCGAACAAATCTCTCAGGAGCAAGACCAGAAAGATGTGCAAGAACGGTATCACCAAGTCATTAAAGCTTTAGCAGAGGATTAATTGGGTAGAGCAGAGTTATGGTAATAACAGCAGCTTTGCGATCGGCTCCTAATACTTTAGCTTTAACCGCGCTGAGTGCCATTGGTTTAGCGCTGACACATTTATTTTGCGGCAAGTTGCGGTTTGCCCCTATTCCTCGCAACCGCTGGCTTTCAGCAGCAAGTGGGGTTTCGGTAGCTTATGTTTTTGTGCATATTTTACCGGAATTAAATCTGCACCAAGGGGTATTAAAGCAAGTAGAATCAGGAGTTATTTCCTATCTAGAACACCACGTTTATTTAATAGCTTTGTTAGGATTGACTGTATTTTAAAGTCTAAACGCTCTAGTACGCGAATTACTTCGCTTACTTGATATTCTGGGCAACCTAGGCATAGCTAACCTCTATGCTAGTTACAAACCTAGGAGTGATTTCGTCGGGTAAAGGACACTCTTCGAGATAGAGCCTTGTACCTTCTTTGAGATTGGCGATCGCTTGTTCTATGGTTTCGCGTTGGTCAATTGTGCCGACTTCTGGACATTCGGCCATGTACATATCTTCTTCTTGTAAATGATGACTGTGAAGCTTTTAGTTTTCATTATATTTTTGCTTTCAGCATCAGAGGTTGCTTAGTTTCTATTTCCTAGTTTATCTTGGATGTAATTTTTTTGCAAGTACAGGGGAAGAGGCGCGATTCCCTACGGGATAGCTGCGCTTCACGCGCTTTGTGACAAGTTGGGACGTAAGGGCGATCGCCTTTTGGTTATTTCTCAATTGAAAAGCGATTGCTATATCATCAAAAAATGCGATTCGTCGCAGCCTATTTGCCTTCGCCGAATCGCCCCTTTCCTTAATGTTTATGAGCTATATCACTTTTGCTGAGTTGCATTTACTTACCTTGCTGCCAATTGGTTATCTACTTATTTTCAGTAGATTCTTCATTAGTAGTTAAAAAGTACACTAAAAATCAACGCGGGAAATAAGAGAGACAACAGGTTTTAACCTGTTGAGTCGGGTTTCATCCCCTCCATAAATCGCAGGGGTTTTCACCCTCCCACGTTATTTCCGATAGCGACAGGCTACCAGCCAGCATAGCAGAATCCTCAACTGCTGATAAAGTCCGCTGCTGTCAAGCTCGCTGGTGTTAGAGGAACCTGAGAAGTTGGCGATTTATCCACAAGTCCAATAATTCGACCAGTGGATTTAACTCGTAGAGCTAGATTTTGATCGGCACCAGCGCAGACGCCACAAAATGCATTCCAGGGTTCAAACTGCCTTTCCACGAAACGTGGATTCAACCCAGCAGTTTCAAATGTCAGGACTTCGATGTCAGCAAATGTCAGACCTTGTGGAAGTGCAATTTTGTCTTCCCCAGGGAAGAAGTCTTGCAGAAAATCTACTGTATTAGTAGCGACTTCATCTTGAAGGATAAACGTGTCTCGTCCAGCTCCTCCATTCAGAACATCAAAACCTAAATCTCCAGATAAAATGTCCGCACCGTCGCCACCCGATAGCTTGTCGTTATCACGCCCCCCAAACATTTGATCGTTGCCGCGTCCACCAATAAGGGTATCAGTGCCCGCATTCCCAAACAAAACGTCATCGTCAAGTCCACCGTCAAGAGTATCTGCATCTTTACCACCGTAGAGGGTATCGAACCCGCCCTCACCATCTAGTGTGTCACGACCCTGATTCCCGAACAGTTCATCATTGCCACCCAAGCCACGGATCCAGTCATTACCCCCCAAGCCGAACGTTCTGCGGCTGCCATCAGTATCACGAATGAAATCATCATCCTCTGTGCCTTGTGCATCGGGAGTATTTGCAATATTGATGTTAGCCATTGCTTCTTAAAAATTGCTTAAATTTATTGCGTCCTGATTTTTTAGCATATGTGAAAAATATACTCAAATCAAATCAAATCAATAGGATTTAGTAGGCATTTTTTTACCTTTCCTGATTTCTTTCAGTTGGATAAAGTAGGATTTAGTTGCTAAAGTATCAAACCGTAGGATAAAGTAGGATCGCAATAGGCAAAACCCAAACCCTGACTCGACCTATGGACGTTGAAGAAGTCTTAAAAGTGGCTGACGATCTCGTATTCGCTAAGACAGAAAAACACCTCAACCATCTACAAGAAGGTATATTGCGAGGCACTTGGCAACGCCAGAAATACCCAGAAATTGCCACCAACTGCCACCGTAGCGAAGCTCATGTCAAGAAAGTTGCAGCAAAATTATGGAAACTTCTATCAGAAACATTAGGTGAAGACATCAATCAATCTAACTTTGCATATACAGTGGAAAGATGGCTATTTTCGATAGTTTCATCACATTTTGGCGACAATGCACAAGTTGGTAAGTTTAAGGTTTGTGCAAACCATCCTGAATCCTTAGAAACCCCAAACTTAGAAAATAAAAATCAGGACACCTCTAGCAAAACTCAGCCCAAACAGCGATTAGACTTATCCGATGCACCAGAACCCAACCTATTCTATAACCGCACATCCGAACTCACCACCCTCGAAAACTGGATTTTAGGCCGCAACCGCCTCATCACCATCTTAGCGGGACTTAAACATAAAATACGATAAAAATAGGTTATAATGCTTACATAGCAAGCATATAACGTTAAAAAATGACCC
>NZ_JAUBUY010000047.1:0-52005 GCF_036705565.1 Microcoleus sp. AT8-B5 | reverse complement strand
TCATGAGTGGACGGGCGGGACGCCCATCCCACAATAACAATTAAAATTGTAAGTTATTTAATTCGCGATCCTTAGAGTTATTAGACCTGACCGGGGCTGACGTTAACATTGATGCGATGGGAACTCAAACCGAGATTGTGAAACAAATTCGCCACAAAAAAGCTGATTATATTGTATCTCTTAAAGCTCATCACCCCACTTTACATTCTCAGGTTAAAGAAGGGTTTGATACCAGAAGAGCTAATAACTTTGAAGGCATTAAAGTTAGTTATAACCAACAGATTGAAAAGGGACAAAATAGCACTGAAAAACGTTATGTTTTGGCTGTTCCTTTAGAGGCTTTCGGTGGTCTTTATCAACAAGACCAGTGGTCGGGACTGCAAACCATCGTCATTATTGAAAGAATCCGCCATCTTTGGAACAAAACGACTCATGAAGTCCAATTTTATCTAACTTCTCTGCCTGCGGATGCTCAACTTCTTGGTCGTGCCATTCGTCAACATTGGACTATTGAAAACCAAGTTCATTGCACTTTAGATGTCACGTTCCATGAGGATCAATGTCGGATTCGTTAAGGTTATAGTCAAGAGTAATTTGACCATCTTGAGACGGATGGCACTTAACGCTCTTAATCAGGAGAAAACATTGCAGCGTAGTCTTCGTCAAAAAATCAAACAGGCTGCTATGAATAATGATTATATGATGACTGTTCTCAACTCCTTTTGTCAAGCTTGATTGAGATGCTCTTACCCTGCTTAAATTATCTCATAAATTAGATAATTTAGGCACGATGAGTTAACCGATGTTTGCTAAAATTATTTTGGCGATCGGTGTCGATCGCCAAAACCAGCAACTTCTGCCAGCGTATAAAGCGGGCGGCCCTTCACCTCCTCATAAATACGCCCTATATACTGACCCAAAATCCCAATACTCACCAACTGCACCGCACCCAAAAAGAAAACAGCCATCATCACAATTGTCAAACCCGTTAAGGCAGAACTTGGATAAAAAAGCCGCCAATACAAAATTAAAAAAGCCATTAACACAGATATAAATGCAGCAAATAACCCCATATAAATCGAAAGTCTGAGGGGAACTTTTGAAAAAGATACTAAACCATTCATCGCCAAACTTAAAGATTTTCTGAAGGTATACTTAACCTCGCCAGCAAAACGCGGATCGCGTTCAAACTTAACCGCCGTTTGTTTAAAACCAATCCAAGCCCGCAGTCCCCGAATGTAACGATTGCGTTCTGGCATGGCGTTGAGTACATCCACCACGCACCTATCCATCAAACAAAAATCTCCGGTATCTATCGGAATATCAACATCAGCAAGATGGCGCAAAATGCGATAATACATATAAGCCGGCAACCGCTTAAACCAACCTTCTTGACGGCGTTGAGTGCGTTGAGCGTAAACAACTTGATAGCCCTGCTGCCACCGTTCTACCATATCTATAATTAGCTCTGGCGGGTCTTGTAAATCGCCGTCCATGATGACTACGACTTGACCGCTAGAAAAGTTTAAACCAGCAGTTACAGCTATTTGATGACCGAAATTGCGGGCCAAACTGAGGTAACAAATTCGCGCGTCTTTTTCGTGCAATTCTCGCAAAAGTTCGAGAGAGCGATCGCGACTGCCATCATTGATTAAAATTAATTCTACTGGGCCGTCCATTCGATCCATCACGGCACTAATTCGCCGATACAATTCCGCGAGATTTTCTTCTTCGTTATAGATAGGAATTACCAAGGAATACTTAGGTGTATCGTTCATTGCAGTTTCTGTTTAAAAATCGGCTTTTCAACCGTTAAATCAAAAGTTTCTTTTTACCCAAACACGCGGGCTGCTTCACAAGAGAGGTTCGGCACGTAATTTCGCTCTTTGAGCCAGACAACAGCAGCCCCCAAAATAGCCGCATACCAAAACTTATCTATTTTCTTAAATACGAAAAATAAAAGATACCATAAGAATGACACACGCCCAGCTCAAACATCTGTTATCATAGATGTTTAGTCAGACTATAAAAATTACAATCATAACCCATCGATTCAAAATTGCATGACAAATTCCAATTATCTTTGGCAAGCAAATCAAGACTTAAGCGAAGCTTGTCTGCAACATCCCTTTGTCAGAGGCATTGCTGACGGCAGCCTCCCCCAAAATAGTTTTGCATATTACGTTGCACAAGACGCATTTTTTCTGGGAGCCTTCGCTCGCGCTTATAGTATCGCTGCGGCAAAAGCACCCGACTGGGAGGGGTTTGAAATTCTCCACAATCTCGGTAGTGGCGTTTTAGAAGAACTTCGTTTGCATCAAGGATATGCAGCCAAATGGGGTGTAAACTTGCAAGAGGCAAAACCGGGAATCGCTACCCGCCGCTACACAGATTTTTTATTAGCGACAGCCTGGGGGAGTGGTGTAGGTTTGACAGTAGCCGCCATGACTCCTTGCTTGCGGTTGTATGCTTTTTTGGGACAGCAGCTAGCTAAACCTAATATACCGGAACACGCCTTTAGCGACTGGATTTCGACCTATAGCAGCTCGGATTTTGAGATTTTAGCAAAACGGCTGGAAAGTTTGGTCGATCGCTACGCCGAAGCTACGCCGGAAGTAGAAGCAACCTATCGCTACGCTATGCTATGCGAAAGAGACTTTTTTCAGGCAGCTTGGGAAATAGAGTAAATTAAGTTTGTGCAAAAAATATGGAAAACTATCTTAAGCTACCTACACGCAGTAAATTTAACAGCCATGTACAGCAGGAATGTAGCCAATACTGTCATAACAGCATATCCCCAACGAGGGTGACTACTCAACACTAAACCGAGTCCGATGGAGAGCGATACAATGCCGTAAGCGTAGCGATGAAGCGATTGCATAACACTGGAGTTGAGCAGTAGCGCTAAAGAGCAAAAGCCGAAATAGACGACTGTAATGCTCAGCCTTTTTCGCCCATACCACAACAAATAGCTACCGCCCAAATCAGAGCAACTTTACTAACAGCTTGCAACCACCAATAATGCAAGCAAAAATGCCCAACTATTAATGAGTATCCCTGCTAATTTTACTTGCATTCCAAAAGTCGTGAAGCCGCGCATAAGCAAAGGAAACAGCGGATAAAAAGCCCCAGAATGCTGATGCCCATCATCTGCATAGCTGTAGCCTAAATTAGCGATTTATATGTGCCATTTACCGTCCCATCAGGAAGCATATAGCAGCGACAAAAATGAATTATTCCCGGCTTTTGGATCGCTCCAAGCGCGGAATTACTTCTAACCCTAAATCAGTATTTGTCATTGCTAAAACAGCGAAAGACTGTAGATTTAAAATTAAAGTGTAGTCCGCTGCCGAGCGATCGCCAAATATATACGTAAGTACAGCCGTACAGCTAATTTTAACGTCCGAGTTTATTGGGAATCCCTTCGCAGCCGCCGGGAATAGTCTCTCTCGACTTCGAGCCGCACCAAGCGCAGCAGTAATAGCGCTGATCCTCCGACAGCCGCTTGACACCGGTGAAATCAACACGTTCCACTACAGCGCCAGTATGTTCGCCTGTTTGATAGTTGGGAAATTCGGTACGGCTGCGGGGGGATGCAGTTTGTGCCGAGCCGTAGAATAATGCGGCGGCTCTCATGTCAGCGCGAGCGAGATTGGCGTCGTACAAGACAGCGCGCGAGAGGTTGGCTTTCACTAAATCGCACTTGCTGAGATTGGCGCGGACGAGGTTGGCTTCGCTCAAATCCGTCCACCGCAAATCGGTGCCAGCCAGGTCAGCACCCGCTAACATGACATTGAGATCGATAACGCGGATACCGTGATCTCTATCTTCAGCGTAGCCACCGTCGCCGTCAAGGATGGGGCGGCCTAAAAGCCGATCGCGCTTCAGCGGAGTAACCAATCTCGACTGCGACAAAAACCGCAGAATTTTAGCTTTACCTTCAGCATCTACACTGCTCATAATCGCAGCGGTGCGGCCTTCTGCGATCGCCCTTTCCTGCGGCCAGTCTTCCAAAAACCCTTGTTCGTCAAGGGCTAAGTCGGAAACCCCTTGAAAATAAGCATCGATCGTTTGCTGCTGCGTAATTCGATTTTGCTGAATAGTCAAATCTTTCGAGATCACGTACTGCCGCCAAGCCACATAAACGCCCAAAATTGCGATCAAAATTTGGCCCAAAGCGCCGATCAACTCGCCGAGAGCGCCGATGGCGTCCCAGTTGATTTGGATGTTGCGGCTTCCCGGTTCAGTATTACTACCGCTGAGCATCAGCAAGCCAACAATCCCAGCTAAAAGACCAAAGCAAGCGACGATCAGCGTGCGCCAAGTTGGCGGAATTACCTGTACCCAGATTTTGCCCCAACTCGGCCACATTAGCCGCAGCGATATGCCGATCGCACCGACGGCGCCAATTAAGCCCAGCCAAATGTTGTCATTGGCCAGCCCAAAAATCATCGCTGCGATCAACCCCAGCGTCAGCACTGACCCCGACTTCTCAGTAGTCGTTTGTTCCGGCTGCTGCGACAAAAAAACCTTGCGAGTAGGAGGCGGCGGCACCGGTTTTTCCGGTTCAGCAGTAACGACGATTGTCCCTGATTCTGGTGGCACAGTAGGGCTCGCACCGTTCTGACTTTCTACAGTCACGTTAGACTCAGGGCGATTGGGTTGAGAAGAGTTGTTTTCTGGTGTCATGCGTTGAGGCAAATTCTAATTTTAGCCGGTCACTAAAACGATTTTAACTAACCAAGCAGGATTCTAGATAATATTACAATATAAATCTCCACTAATTACGCTCAAACAGGTAACATAATATGACACTGGTGCTGCCTAATCTGCAAGAAAAACAAAGGGGTCAAGTTGTTACAACAATCGCCGTCACGAATCGCATCGATCTAGTTATGGCTGAACGGGGATTTATTTTTGCTGAGGAAGTTCGCTCTGTTACCCTCGATAACGTTGTTGTCGATACTGGAGCAACTCTGCTTTCCTTGCCCGCTCCCATTATTAGCCAACTAGGTTTAAGACTCGTAGGAGAAAGAGATGTAGAAACATCGGCTGGCATCACAAAAAGTCGAATTTTTGCAGGAGCTCAAATTATTGTAGAGGGGAGAGAAGGCAGATTTGATTGTTGAGAATTGCCCGAAGGCGTTTCTGCTGTTTTGTTGGGCGTGATTCCAATGGAAGAACTAGGGTTAGAACCAGATTTTAAAAATCGACAGTTGCGAGTATTGCCGATGAACAATCAGCAAACATATCTGATGGGTTAGTTGAGATGCGTTTACCGTAGCACAAACCTCTCACCTGTGATTCCTATCATGTCCAGTCAATCGATTTTAGATTTTAGATTTTAGATTTTAGAATTGAAGGATTGAAGTATTGAAGTATTGAAGTATTGAAGTATTGAAGTATCGATTTTAGATTTTAAATTTTAAATTTTAAATTTTAGAATTGAAGTATTTACCTACGGATAAATTCGGGGAGGGAAGTTTATCGGCTACAGGTTTTTTATTTCTCCACGGATGAATCCGGGGGCTTGTATCCTGGATGCTTTCGGTCAATTAGCCACAATCAAAAATGTTTGTATTTAGGACTAAAATTTTGATAAAAAATTGAGTAATAAATTCCTCATTACCAAGTAATTTTCTTTGTTTTTGATATAAGAGATATTATTAATATCGGTAAAAAAATGACAAAACAACATGGTTTTTGGGTAAATACAAGTGTTTTGCCCTACATCTAGCGAGCAGAATAAGCCTTGAGCAAATACACGCCTACCGTCGAAAAAATCAAAACAACTAACCCTAAAAGTAACTCGATACTAAACCTTTGAGCATTGCCCAAAGCGACAAGAATTTGCTGCCGCACCACAAACGCCAACAGCCAGCAAATCTCCGCCTTCAGCCAAACCAAAAGGCCTCGCGCCAACAGATATTGGCGGTGAGCGTTCTCAGAAGTAATCCGTACCGGATAATTAAAAGTATGCGGATAGCGCGATATTGCAGTTAAAACCGCAAAAATAATGGCAGCCACAGCCGGCACGATCCAAATCGTTACCTTGTCGCCCCAAGCATCAGCCAGCCCCCCCAAGCCGAAATGAATCGGAATTCGATCGGGCAAAACCGCCCAAAACTTGACGATGAGCAAAACAGCCAGCAAAAGCGCGATCGCACCTAAAAGCTCTACCGCCACTAAAACGGGCGAAAGTCCCAGAGAAATAATCGGCCGTTGGTTTGGTGCGTTTCCAGTCATGGCTACGTGAACTACCCACACTAAATCGAAACGATTATAGTGTGGGCTTCTAACATCACAGAGGAATGCCTCAGAACAGACTTGCGTCCCATCTTTGGTCTTACTTCCCCTCCGTTAGCAAAAACGGCTGCTCCATCCGTCTGTAATATCCTGATGCCTTCCGCTCTAATGTTTGTTGCGGCGTTACCATCACGGTCATGACGAGTACCGCAATTAGGACAAGTCCACTCCCTAACATCAAGCGGTAACTTATCAATCTGGTAATAGCAATTAGAGCAGAGCTTGGAGCTGGGGAACCAGCGGTCAGTCTCAACCAACTTGCCACCTTTTTTCTCTAGCTTGTAAGCTAGGAAATTGATAAAGATTCCCCATCCCACATCAGATATGGCTTTAGCTAAATTGTGATTGCGTACCATGCCTTTGACATTAAGATTCTCTACTACGACAACTTGGTTTTCATTGACGAGCTTTCGCGAAAGCTTATGTAGAAAATCCTGACGGGATTTAGTTACCCGTTCGTACACTTTAGCTACCGTCTTTTTAGCTTGGTTCCTTGAATTACTTCCTTTCTGTTTTTTAGCTAGCTTTTGTTGCTTGCGTTTGAGGTTTTTCTCGTGTTTGGCTAGATGCTTAGGGCGATCATACTTAGAGACTTTGCAGCCATTGCTCGTAATAGCAAAATGAGTCAATCCCAAGTCAATTCCAATTACTTTGCCGACCGTTGAAACAGTCGGATTGTCGCCTTCACTCTCCGTCAATATTGAGGCAAAGTATTTCCCAGAAGGATTTAAACTAACCGTAACGGTTTTGATTTTTCCTTCTATGTTCCTGTGCAACTTGGCTTTAACTTTGCCGACCTTGCCAGGAAACTGAACAAACCCATCAAGTACCTTGACATTTTGAGGATACTGAATCGATTGCTTATCATGCTTTGACTTGTAGCGCGGGAACCTAGCACGACCTGCAAAAAAGTTTTTATAGGCGGTTGTGAGGTGGAGCGTTGTTGCTTGCAAAACTTGGCTGTAACATTCAGACAACCAAAGTGTTTCTTCGGCTTTCTTGAGTTTTGGTAAAAAGGCATTGAGTGCTGACTGACCAAGGCTTTTACCCGTTTCTTTATAAGTCTCAATTGACTTATTTAGACCATAGTTCCACCACCATCTGGCACAGCCAAAGTGCTGAGACAGTAGAGCTTGTTGCTCTAATGTTGGATAAAGTCGAACCTTGATGGCAGTATGCAGCATCTCATTACCTCCTTACTGTATTATACACATTCCAGTAAAATATCTACAAAAATAAAGATTTGGAGATTTCCGTACCTACAATCTCCCTGCCTTTCATCCCGCCCCTAAACTGGGTACAGTTATAGCGGGGGACTTCCCAGCAAGGAGTTAAAATTAGATTAATATTGAAAATAATAGTATTGGTTCCAATTTCATTCCCCAACAGCTTTCGTTGGGGGTTTCCAAACATCCCGCGAGGTTCTATGACGGTTCAGGTCTTGATTGAAAAGAAAAAGTTAGAAAAACCGCCCCTAACAATACACACATTAGGCGATCGCGTCCTGCGGCAGCCAGCCAAGCGCGTCAAAAGCGTCGATGCAGAAATTCGGCAGCTAGTCCGAGAAATGCTGCAAACCATGTACAGTGCGGATGGTATCGGTTTGGCCGCCCCCCAAGTCGGAGTCCACAAACAAGTAATCGTGCTCGACTGCGACCCGGAAAACCCTGCCACACCCCCAATGGTTTTGATCAACCCCACCATCAAAAGTAGCAGCGGCGATATCTGCATCTTGCAAGAAGGGTGTTTGAGCATTCCGGGAGTTTATTTAGAAGTCAAACGCCCAGAAGTCATTGAAGTCTCCTACCGCGACGAATACGGCCGCCCACAAACCCTGATAGCAACAGACTTACTGTCGAGAGCAATTCAGCACGAAATGGATCACCTCAACGGAGTGCTGTTTGTAGACAGAGTAGAAAACAAGCTCGCACTGAATGAAGCATTAGTCAAGCAGAAATTTTCGCCAAAGGCAGTAAAATCAGTATGATGGCAGGAACTCCGAAAAGTGGTTTACTATTAGCTCTTTCGTGCATCACTGCGATCGCGGCAGTCGGCTCAATTTTTGAGCTCTCATCGGGAGAAGCTCAGCTTGGCAATTTAGTCACGGGCATCATCCTCGCCCTGAGCGTACCGCTAACTGGCATATTTTTCTATGCAGCCGTTCAGGATGCCAGGGCAAATCTATAAGCAGAGTTATTAGTCATTAGTCATTAGTCAGCAGTTATTAGTAATTAGTAATTAGTAATTAGTCAGCAGCTAACAACCAATAACTGTGGAATAAAGACTGCTCAAAAATAACATCAGCTAACAGCTCGCGAGCTCATGATTAATGACTAATGACTAATGACTAATGACTCATAACTCATGACTAATGAAATCGGATTTCTGCGACAAGTGCCAGCCCAAGACGCTGTGGGAACCCCAGTATCCAAGTACCAACTTTCTGAAGAAGGGGAATTGGTTATCGGACGCGATCGCAATTGTCAAATAACTTTAGAGTCGATCGCCCACGGCATGGTTTCCCGTCGCCACGCCATGATCCGTCCCCTAACCCAGGGTACTTTGACGAGATGGGAAATTTGCGACCTTAACAGCGCTAACGGAACTTATATCAACGGAAAAAAGCTCTCTGGCTGCCAAACTTTAGAAACAGGCGATCGCATCAGTCTCGGTCTTGACGGCCCTGAATTTATATTTGAATCTCCCGTCACCCCTTACCAAAATCAACCCGGATTAAGCTCACCACAAACGGGCAATTTTGCTGGTATCGAAAAAGACGCTCTCACTTTAACTCAATTATTCCCGATCGCCTCCACGGGCAAACAATTAAGCCAAAAAGCTTACTTATATCCAGGTATCGCCACAGTTATTGTTGTCGTTTCGATGTTTGTCGCCGTTGGCAATTCCGCAGCATTCAACTTGCTGCTGTCAGCTTACCTCGCCGGTGCGGCTTACTACTTTATCTATCAACTGTGTGGCAAACACAAGCCTTGGTGGGTATTGCTTGGTTCGGCTTTAGCTACAGTCCTGATTGTGATCAGCCCCTTATTAATTGGATTTATATTAGTATTTAGAGAAATTTTGCCCGGCCGTCTGCCAATCGAAGGCGAAACAATCAGTTTTTTGCCTTTTTTGACCAGAATGTTTTTCGGGGCGGGTCTAATGGAAGAATTGCTGAAAGCCCTGCCCGTTTTGGGAGCAATGTTGCTGGGAAATTGGCTGAAAAATCCGTGGCGCGATCGAATCGGCGTGTGGGAACCTTTAGACGGAATTCTGTTAGGAAGTGCCTCAGCAGTCGGCTTTACACTGTTAGAAACTCTGGGACAGTACGTTCCCAATGTCATCCAAAATGTCACTCTGCAAGCAGGGCCCGACGCCGGACAATTAGTAGGATTGCAGTTGCTAATTCCCCGGATTTTGGGTTCCGCCGCCGGACATATGGCTTACAGCGGCTATTTGGGATATTTTATCGGTTTGAGCGCCCTCAAACCCAGGAAGCGGTGGCAAATTTTGGGCGTAGGTTATTTCAGTGCTTCGGCACTTCACGCTTTGTGGAATGCGTCGGGAGCAGCCAGCGTACTTTTGCTGGCGTTGGTGGGAGTTTTGTCCTATGCGTTTTTGGTAGCTGCGATTTTGAAAGCCAGAGCTCTGTCTCCGAATCGAGAGCAAAATTTTGCCACGAGAATATTTTCTGAAAAGTGACTGCTGACTGGTTAATTGTTGAGGTGCGATCGCACTTCAAACTGCCATTTTTTTCTTGTGTTTTAACCAGCTTAAACCTGCCAATGCTAAAGCTGTCCCCCCAGCAGTGAGAGGTTCGGGAACAGGTTCGGGTTCGGTATTCACTAAAGTGTAAGAAACCTCGGCATTGGGGGAGATATATCTAGAGTATATAACATAGCTGTCGGTGACGATCGATCCATCGTCTATATATGATTGATAGTTCACCTGTCTGTGTACTACCTCCCTACTCCACGAGCCAGAGGTAACTCCGATAGACCAATATGCCCTGCCCTCAACCCTCAAGAAAAAAGGCCCTCCTGGTTCGTCTGGAGGACTGATATAGTCTCTTATCGCACCGTCGCCGCCGCTGGCTTGCACTCCGAGAAACTGCCCTTCACGAAATACAGCTCGAACCCCTGCCAAATTATCATATTCTTTTGTGCTTCCCAACTCGGGAAAAGTAAAACCGTACATTCTTCCCTCGGAAACTGTCCCCTCGGAAATTCCTTCAATGTCTATTCCTGTAAGCAAGGAGTTATCCACCTTTAAAAAACCGCTACCTTGACCGTCAAAATTGATATTGTAGGTGAGTACGGCGGCTTGTGCTTTGTCTACTCCTGCTAATGACACCGCTGAAAACAAACTTAAAATTGTGCTAGCGATCGCACTTCCTAATCTGGGTCTTAGTTTTTGACACATTGTTTTTTTTATTAGGCTTTAGGTAAGTCTAGTTTATGGTAGTGAGCGATCGCCCGTAATTATCCCCATTCTTAAAGTAAATTTTTTTGAATTCAAAGATTGCGGAATGTAAATAACCGAACTAATACGGATGCGTCATCTGTTGTATTTGTATAATTTCTGACTTTCACTATTACTTTTGAACACAAACCAGAAAAATGTTTGATCGTAATCGCCAAATATTCCGACGGGTTTGTGTTGTTGTTGCTATGCTGCCGACGATCGTCCCGATACATATACACACTTAATAAAATTTGTCAATACGCAATTTCCAGATATTTTACCCCAGTATTCTCTCCTTGTGTATGATTCGCTTCTGCTTAATTGCCCGATGCGATAATCGCAACTGAACTTAGAAATTCTTCACAAATAGTTTGACTGTGGTACTATCTGGATGGCTGTGAGTAGCTGAGGGAAGCCAAGGGGCTTGATTCCTGTGGTGGTGGAGGAGAATCCAGGAGTGCTAGATAGGATGTCATTGGGATACGCAAACGTTTTCGGCCAGCGAAGTCAACCTGAACCCCTCCGCATTGGGGTGATTGGGGTTGGCAATATGGGCCAGCATCACACGCGAGTTCTGAGCTTGCTAAAAGATATCGAACTCGTCGGTGTTGCCGACATAAATGTAGAGCGGGGAATAGATGTAGCAAGCAAATACCGGGTTCGCTTCTTTGAAGACTACCGAGATTTGCTCGCCCACGTAGATGCAGTTTGCGTCGCCGTTCCAACTCGCCTGCATCACCCTGTGGGGATGTCTTGTCTCCAAGCGGGTGTTCACGTTTTAATTGAAAAGCCGATCGCGGCTAGCATTGCCGAAGCCGAATCTTTGGTCAACGCGGCTGCTGAGGCCCACCGGATTTTACAAGTGGGTCACATCGAGCGCTTCAATCCAGCTTTTCAGGAACTCGGCAAAGTGCTGAAAACTGAAGAGTTACTGGCATTGGAAGCTCACCGGATGAGTCCCTATTCCCAGCGGGCTAACGACGTATCGGTAGTTTTGGATTTAATGATCCACGACATCGACTTGCTCCTGGAATTGGCAGATTCCCAAGTAGTGAAGCTGACGGCCAGCGGCAGCAGGGCATCAGATTCAGGTTATTTAGACTACGTGACAGCGACGTTGAACTTTGCTAACGGCATTGTCGCCACCCTGACTGCCAGTAAGGTGACGCACCGCAAACTCCGTTCAATCGTGGCTCACTGCAAAAATTCTCTGACAGAGGCAGATTTTCTCAACAACGAAATCTTGATTCACCGGCAAACAACCGCCAATTATGTGACGGATTACGGTCAGGTGCTTTACCGTCAAGATGGGTTGATCGAGAAAGTTTACACCAGCAATATTGAACCGCTCCACGCAGAATTGGAGCATTTTATTAATTGCGTGCGGGGTGGAAATCAGCCTTCTGTGGGAGGAGAACAAGCTCTCAAAGCTCTGCGGCTTGCCAGTTCGATCGAGCAAATGGCTCTCGACGGTCAAGCTTGGTATCCGAAAGAGCTAGAGTCTACTTTGCAAGTTAGCTAAATCGAGACAAATCTTGTCGTTTCCGGGTGCTTTTACAGTTTGGGTTTGTTGTTTGTTGAAGAGAATAACTGTTCCCATGCAACCGGATTCGATGTCAGCCGATTTGACATTTGAGACGGGGGCGCGAGCATTTCGGCGAGCGCGAGCATCGAGCCGCGCTCACTCGATTCGCGCGAGCGTCGAAGGATTTTAGACTTTAGATTGACTCTGCAGATGAATCTGGGGGCTTGAACTAAGGTTTAAATTTTTTTGCTCTCCACAACACGAGTCGGGGGCAATTGTCCGTCTTGAGGTGAGGTTAGGATTTATCAGAAAATTCGGTTGAAAACCCTGTCCTTGTAGGACGGCTTTTTTCCATTGTTAAGTAAAATAACAAATCCATCTTAACAAATGAAGATGGTAGAATAACCAAATCAGACAAGATGTAAAAACCTACCCCCGGACTGGGGGAAAGTCTACGCCCAAAACATTTTTGAGGAGATATGACTACGCACTCTTTTGTGCCCAGAGTAGTCAGCCTGGGAACCCTAGCTATAGGGATATTAAGACTGAAATGTCTTAAGAATCCCCGTGCCTTAAGGCCGGAGAGTGTCAAGCCAAAAAAGAGCGGCTATTTGACGACTGATGGTTTTGCTAACTAGCTGATTTCCTTGAGGGCTCAGGTGAATGCTGTCTCGATACAAAGTGGGAAATTCGGCCGCACAATTGAAAATGGGAAGAAAATCTATGTAAGTAATTTTCTCTGTTTCTACGAGTTCGGCGAGACGCGCTCTAGCTTTGACTTCCCAGTCGCGAGGGCCCGGGCAGCCGAGTTCGCCCCGCTTGGGCGTGACGGCTAGCAAAAACTCAATGTTGGCGGATACAGCTATTTTCTGGATTTGGCGAATAGCCTCTAAGTTGCAGCCTACTACATCGCCGCTTGTGGCTCCTGGTGCTGCCAATTGGGGAGTCGGCACAGCAGGTAGCAGATAGCGGCTCAATAACTCTAGGGTAGCCGATCGGGGTTTGCGATCCGGGTAAGAGCGATCGCGCCCCACAACCAGATCGCAAGGAGCCGATGCAAACAAATCGTCCGTATTGAGCAGCAAAACCAAAGCCTTTGCCCCAAAAACACCGAACCGCTTGGCGTAAGCAAGTTGATTCCTCGGCCCCCAAGAATTGGCTGAGGCGTTGAGAACTTCAAAATTTAAATAGTTGACTTGTGAACCTAATTGTGCATCGCTCGCCAGATGCTGTACTTGCAGTCTCAAATTCCGAGCCATAATTTCCGAGATCGTATCTGTCTGATGTGTCCACCAACCGCCGTTGGCGACAGAATCTCCCAACAGCAAGACGCGCAGAGTTTCTGGAGGGGCGATCGGGGCGATCGCTCCAGTACGCATCGAATACTCGTTAATCTCAATCCGGTTGCCCAAGCGACGCACCTTCTGGTTGGGCGCCAACAAATAGCCGCACTCGGCATCGGCAATATAAATCAAGGGATTACCAAAACCCAGCAGCACCCGCAGCAGCACTTCGATTGCCGCCCCCAATCCGGAGGTGACAGCCAAAATTATGAGAACAACTTTCACCACTTAACCTCGATAGAGAAGGAAAAACCCCTGCCGACACCAAGGTATAAAAAAGAATGCAACTGCAGTCAAGCTTTCAACCCCGATTGTAGTCAGCAGATTTTAGATTAAAGATTAAAGATTAAAGCATTGACCGAAAGCATCCAGGATACAAGCCCCCGGATTCATTCCGAAAGCAGACTCAGGACCCAGAAATAAAAAACCTGTATCCGATAAACAAGGGCCCGAATTTATCTCGCGCAAGTCAATGCTTCAATTCTTTAATCTAAAATCTAAAATCTAAAATCTAAAATCGATTGACTCCTGTCTACAAGCAAGTATCCGTCTTTGAGTGAGGTGAGGTCGCCTTTGTAAAATCTAAAATCTAAAATCTAAAATCTAAACTGTTATGGCTGCGGGCTTTGAGCAACTTGGCGACCCGATTAAGTCAACCGAATCGCCCCCGTCGATATAGAATTCTAGAATATACCGTCAAAATCCGCCGTCAGCCGTCAGTGAACTTGGTGGTTTCAGGAAAATCCGTGGACTTAAAACAAATATTCAAAACGCCGAATCCCATAATCGGTGTCGTACATTTACAGCCTTTGCCAACTTCTCCCCGCTGGGGCGGAAACCTCAAAGCTATTATCGGAAGAGCCGAGCAAGAGGCTACAGCGCTGGCTTCTGGTGGCGCAAACGGTATCATTGTCGAGAACTTTTTCGACGCTCCTTTTGCCAAAGACAGCGTAGATCCGGCTGTGGTAAGTGCCATGACTCTGGTAGTTGAGAGGCTAACAAATCTCGTGACGCTGCCGATCGGCGTTAACGTGCTGCGAAACGACGCCCACAGCGCGATCGCCATCGCCTCCTGCACAGGAGCTCAATTCATCCGCGTCAACGTCCTCAACGGCATCATGGCTACAGACCAAGGCTTAATTGAAGGCCAAGCTCACCAGCTACTGCGCTACCGCCGGGAATTGGGCAGCGATGTCAAAATATTAGCAGACGTGTTAGTCAAGCACGGGCGACCCCTAGGCAGCCCCAACTTGACCACAGCCGTCCAAGAGACGATCGGGCGCGCTTTAGCCGACGCCGTAATCCTTTCCGGCTGGACAACTGGTAGCCCTCCCAATCTCGAAGACTTAGAACTCGCGAGTGCTGCTGCTGCTGGAATTCCAGTTTTCATCGGCAGCGGCGCCTCGTGGGAAAACATTTCCACCCTCATGCAGGCCGCTGACGGCGTAATCGTATCGAGTTCCCTGAAACGAAACGGCCGCATCGAGCAGCCCATCGATCCGATCCGCGTCAGTCAGTTTGTAGAAGCTGCCCGTCGCAGCTTGTCACAGAAAGAGCCCGAACAGGAAAATAGAGATGCTAATGGCTCAAGAGGGCCCACACCGGAACCGGGCAAAGTCACAAGTAAAACGTAAAATAGGAATTGTTGACTGTTGGCAGTAGTCATCAGTCATCAGTCATCAGTCATCAGTCAACAATTCCCAATTCCCAAATTACCAAATCAAAAAATGATTCGCCGACGTTCAACCCCTTGGATTCATCGCTGGTCTCGGACTGTGATGGCAGCGATCGCAGCCATAGGCGTCGTAGAAACGGCCTATCTCACGATCGCTAAATTCACCAATGGCTCGGTCATTTGTCCCACCAGCGGCTGCGACAAAGTTCTTAACAGTCCCTACGCCACAGTCTTTGGTACAGTGCCTTTAAGTTTGTTAGGCTGTCTGGCTTACCTGAGCATAGCAATCCTGGCATTGGCTCCCAAAGCTGTAAATCCCGCCACCAAGAAAGGACTGCACTCTCAACTAGAAAACAAAACTTGGCAAGCGCTATTTATCATCACCGCTGCGATGGTAATTTTCAGCAGCTATTTGATGTATTTGATGGCTTTTGAAATTCAGGAACTGTGCATTTACTGCGTCACTTCTGCCTTATTTGCGCTGTCGCTGTTTGTACTGGTGCTAGTCGGGCGCGAGTGGGAAGATATCGGGCAGTTGGTGTTTACAGGCATTTTGGTGGCAATGGTGAGTTCGATCGGCGCCTTGGGACTTTATAACAGCGTCAAATCACCTCCTCCTATTGTCTCTACCCCCGGACTTGCACCCCCTGCCGTCACTACCACCTCCGGCCCGGCCGAAATGGCTTTGGCCCGCCACCTCCGACAAATCGGCGCTAAAGAGTACGGCGCTTACTGGTGTCCCCACTGCCACGACCAAAAAATGCTGTTCGGCAAAGAAGCAGCCAAAATAATTGATTATTTTGAATGCGATCCCAGGGGGCAAAATTCCCGCGCCCAAATTTGCCAAGCGGCGGCTGCGAATGTTAAAGGTTTCCCGACTTGGGAGATTAATGGTCAGTTTTATGCAGGGACACAATCTTTGGATAAACTCGCTGATTTATCGGGTTACACCGGCCCCCGCACCTTTCAAAACTAACAGGAAAGTTGGAGATTATAGATGACAGATTTTAGATTGATTGGCAGGAAATATCCTGGTTTTTAACTTAGTTTATCGTTGGCTCCTGCGGCGAAATTAATCTAAAATCTCGCATCTATAATCAATAAAAAAATAGTAAAAATTAGTTACAACGAAAAACTTTAAAACAATTTGTGGCTCTCTAAGCTGTTCGGCATTTAAAGGGCTTGCGTAAGGTGCGTCAGCATCTAAGGTTTTCGGTTTCAGCGTAAGGGTTATAGCTGACGCACCCTACTAGCCTCGTTACTGGTTTAAATGCTCCACAGCTTAGTATTTAGAGCAGCGAATAAATACTAGAACTTTTACACAAAAACGCCAGAAACCGGGTTTCTGCTTCCAGAATGATTGTTGAAATGACATATTTTGGTGGCGAAACCCGGTTTCTGCTGTTGCAGCCCGATCGCACCGAAAAACTAAAAAATTGGATAATCTAAAATCTAAAATCGACTCGCTCGCACCGAAAAACCAAAAAATTGGATAATCTAAAATTTAAAATCTAAAATCTAAAATCGACTCGCTCGCACCGAAAAACCAAAAAATTGGATAATCTAAAATCTAAAATCTAAAATCGACTCGCCCCGGAGATGTAAAACCTATACGTAGTAGTAGTTTAGATGCTCACAGGGCGAAGCCCAAATCCCCAAAATATGCTAGAAACTATCAAAAAATGGGTCGATCGAGAACGCCGAGTATTGATTACTGCGAGTGCCGTTGCTAGTACGGTCATTTTAATGCGCTGGTTCGGATGTTTTCAGGTGTGGGAATGGGCTGCTTTCGACCAATTTGTGCGCTGGCGGCCGGCCGAACCCATTGACTCGCGCATCGTCATTGTAGAAATTAAGGAAGCTGACTTGCAAAAATACGGCTACCCAATTTCGGATGCTGTCTTGGCCCAATTGCTGCAAAAATTGCACGCTGGCAAGCCGCGGGCGATCGGCCTCGACATTTACCGAGATTTGCCAACTCAACCGGGTAACGCCGAATTGCTCAAAACTTTTAAAACTATTCCCAACTTAATCGGCATTGAATTGATGCCAGACGAAACCAGGTTGGGAGTTCGCCCACCTCCGGTACTTGAGGCGCTAGATCGAATTGGTTTCAACAACGTTGTCATCGACGCTGACTCAAAAGTGCGGCGAACTTTGCTCTACGCTTGGCCCGGAGACGGCAAAACTCATCAAAGTTTCGCACTCAGACTGGCTTTGCTTTACCTCAAAAGCGAAGGGATTTCGCCTCAACCAGCAAGAGTCAATCCTACATACTTGCAGTTAGGCAAGGGGGTTTTTCGGCCTTTTCAACCGAATGACGGTGCTTACGTTCGATCGGACAGCCGTGGCTATCAAATTTTGACCAACCTGCGCGGCCCACGAGGCAGTTTTCGCACTGCATCGATGAGCGATGTGTTATCTGGCACCGTACCTGCTGATTTTGTACGATCGCGCATTGTCTTGATCGGCTCAAATGCCCCCAGCCTCAAAGACTTTTACCAAAATTCTTACAGTTCCGGTTGGTTTAGTCCTCCCCAACAAATACCGGGAGTCGAGCTTCAGGCTCATTTCTTGAGCCAAATTTTGAGTGCAGCCATCGACGGGCGCGGGGGTATCAATGTCTGGCCAGAGGCTGCGGAGTTGCTGTGGATTTTGCTGTGGTCTTGGGCGGGAGCAAATGTGAGTTGGAATTTGCGATCGCTTGGTCGATCGGCTTACTGTTTATTAAGTATCTGTCTAGGTCTGAGTGCCAGTTTATACTTGGTATTTTTAGCCGGTTGGTGGCTACCGTTAATTCCTCCAATCGTCAGTCTTGTGGGTTCTGGTGCTGCTGTTGTGGGTTATCTGGCTCACTTGCAAGAAGAATTAAAACGGTCTAAAGAATTTTTACAATCGCTAATCGATACAATTCCCGACCCAATTTTTGTCAAAGATAGAAATCACCGCTGCGTAGTTTTGAATCAGGCATATTGTCGGTTTATTGGCTATCCTTTAGAAATTTTAACTTGCCGAACCGATTACGATTTATTTCCCCAAGCCGAAGCCGAGATATTTTGGCAGGAAAACGAATTAGTATTTCAAACTCACCAGCCGCGAGAAAATGAAGAATATTTTACTGACGCTCACGGAATTACGCATCTAATTGCGACTAAAAGATCCCTGCATAAAGATGCTGCAGGCAACCTATTTTTAGTCGGAGCAATCAGAGATATTACCGAGCGCCAACTTCGGCAAAATGCCCTAGAACAAAAAAATGCTGAGCTCAGCCACCAAGCTTATCACGATGCTCTTACCGGTTTGCCCAACCGCCAAATGTTCTACGAATGCTTGCATCAGTCTCTAGAAATAGCCTCCAGCAATCAGGAATTGGTAGCTTTACTGTTTTTAGATTTAGATGGATTTAAGTCAATCAACGACACTCTCGGACACAATGTGGGCGATTTACTCTTAAAAAAAGTTGCCAGTCGGCTCAAAAAATGCTTGCGCGGCAGCGATACAATCTCGCGGTTGGGCGGCGACGAGTTCACAGTCATTTTGCCCGTAATTCCCGGCCGTGAGGAAGCTGCGAAAGTAGCTGAAAAAATTTGCGACGCCATTATGCAGCCTTTTATGTTAGAAGAACATACAGTTTCTGTAACTACAAGTATTGGCATTAGTTTATATCCCATTGACGGTCAAGAGCCAGAGATTTTAGTTAAGAATGCCGATGTTGCGATGTATCGTGCTAAGGAACGCGGGAAAAATCAATATCACTTTTATTAATTAAGACCAGTTAAAAACATAATACAACTGTAGGTAAAGTCCCCACCCCGATATTGATAAGTCATTTATAATTATTCAATTTTTTTATCTAAAATCTCAATTACTTCAGACAAAATTTGAGCAATTTTAGGTCTCAAACCTTAATTGGGCAGTGAGGGAGATACAGCATATTCGGTGGTTCGTGAAGTACACTATAAAGCTCTATTGTTGGTACATTGTTATGTAGGGTGCGGATCTGCTCATGTTTAATGAAACTTGCAGATTGACTGGTGGCGACGCACCGATGCTTACGACCCTTGTTGTGTGTACCGCATATACATGGAATATGCTGTATTATTTCAGGCGTCCCCTGTGCAGCTAACTTCAGGAAAATAGCTTGTTGATCGAGCCTTAAACCGTAAGCTTTCTAAGCTTTTTGAAACCGTTCAAAAAAATGTTTTAAGTAGTGAAATCTCACATCTCAAATCACATAAATTTAAAGTCTCTAATCTGTCATCTGTCATTAGATAGATTTACCCCAAGATAAAACTTATGAGAGCAACTTGCCGTCTCATCTGAATGTTACAAAATATTAAAATCAATCACAACCTGAAACCAAATTCAAATCGCCAAAAGCCTTAATGTAAAAAAAATTATGTAAACTTACGAAAGTTAATTAAAGTAAATGTAAAGACATCAGTGGAAATACGGAAATTGATAGATATAATAGGTGGTACACACGTGGATCTATTGCGGTGATTGGAATAAGGCGGTGAATACTATGCGTACTTTGATTCAGCTCACAACAACGGCAACCCTGGCGGTCTGCCTGCAAGTGAATATAGTCGGCACCGCCAATGCGGCTCGACTTGCCAGCAACTCAGCTAGCAATTTCACAAAAGCCCGTAGCGCGGGCAAGAGCCCGACGCCATTGACCCCCAGACTTGGGACAGTGACATCAACCTCTAGGTTTGGAAATCTCCAAAAATACGAACCAACCCCGAACGGGAACCCCGAAAGTGACGGTACGGGAACGCGCTGACCCCAAATTTTGAATAAATTTTAATCTTCTATTCGCGGAGATTTGTACCAATTGGATTGGTTAATTAAAGTATGGCTGCACCAATCCGGATCGGTGAGGGGATAGTCCACTCGGTAATGACCGCCACGACTTTCGGTGCGAAACGCAGCACTTTTGACAATTAAATAGCCGATATCCAATAAATTCCCAACTTCTCCCCAATTTCGCAAAATCGAGCTATTCTCCGTCTCAGTAGGGGAAAAATCAATAATTTGTCCGGGCCGTAAATTATCAAGCGTTTGACTCAAAGGCAAGGAAGCAAATTCTTGCCGCCAAATCTCAAGTTGGACGATCGCACTTTCCAAATCCCGCTGTCCCCGGCAAATGCCCGCACTCTGCCACACCAAATTCCGCAATTCAACCCGCAACCTTTCGATCGCCTCAATGTCCTGTTCAGAAATCGATTTATCCCAGATTTCCCCCGCATCTAACTCATCTGTGAGTGTTTTGGGCCTTCCATCTTCTAGCTGCAAAAGTCCCATCTGCGCCCCAAAAACCAGACATTCCAGCAGCGAATTGCTCGCCAACCGATTAGCACCGTGTACCCCCGTGCTCGCAGTTTCTCCCACCGCGTACAAACCCGGAATCGAAGTTTGGTTGAACTTGTCAGCCACAATCCCTCCCATCCAGTAATGGGCCGCGGGCGTCACCGGTACCGGTTCGGAAAAAATATCAATTCCCCAGTCAGCGCACACTTGAATAATATTGGGAAACCTGTAGCGCAGTCGATCGACCGCAATCGGGCGCAAATCCAGCCAAACATGAGGTTCCCCCGTCTTCTGCAAGTGGCGGAAAATAGCGCGACTGACAACATCCCTAGGGGCGAGTTCCCCGCTGGGATGAGAGTCAAAAGCAAAGCGATATCCCTTACTGTCAACCAAATGAGCTCCTTCTCCCCGCACCGCTTCGCTAATGAGAAACCGAGGCGCGCCCGCTGTGCTCAGCGCCGTCGGGTGAAACTGCACAAATTCTAAGTCTCGCAGCAGCGCCCCGGCGCGCCACGCAATTGCCACCCCGTCCCCGGTACTTACCGACGGATTGGTCGTTTGAGCAAAAACCTGTCCGCCGCCGCCTGTCGCCAGCACCACGGCTTTAGCTTGCAGCCACTTGACTTGTGAGCCGCAAATCGAGCTAATCCCCTGACACCGCCCGGTTTTGTCTAGCCACAGACTCAAAGCAAAGGCAGGAGATACGAGTTGAATGTTTTTGCGGCTTAATACTTTTGCTGTCAGCGTACCGATCACGGCTTTGCCCGTAGTGTCGGCGGCGTGGAGCACTCGGCGGCGGGAGTGGGCTGCTTCTAGGGTGAGGGCTAAATCTGGGCCGGTGCGATCGAATGCAACGCCCATTTTCACCAGGGAGTCGATGCAAGCACCAGCTTCCTCGACTAAAAATTTCACCGCCTCCAAATCGCAAAGACCGGCTCCCGCAGCCAATGTATCCTGAACGTGCAGCGCTGCGGAATCTTCAGGGGCGATCGCCGCGGCAATCCCTCCTTGGGCCCAATCGCTTGCAGAAACAGGTAGGGTATTTTTATTGATCAAGCCCACCTGCAAATGTTCTGGCAGGCAGAGTGCTGTGTACAAACCCGCCGCGCCAGCACCTATTACCAATACGTCAAATTTGTCAGTCATAAGTCTGCCGCCAGTCAATTTTAGATTTTAGATTTTAGATTTTAGATTTTAGTCTACAGATGAATCTGGGGACTTGAACTAATGTCAGTCAAGGGATTTTAGATTTTAGATTTTAGATTTTAGATGAATGAGGGGAACCCGCTTATTTCAATCTAGCGAATTTGGGTCGGCTTTTGCCGAATGGTGGTTGAAAGTAAGTCTTGAGAAATTAAAGGCAGAAGTCATCAGCCTATAGAAAAAAAATCTTTTCTTTCTGCCAAATGCCTTCTGCCCAATGACTTCTGCCTTCAAATGAGACCCGCTGCTACCTAGTCGTAGAGACCATTATTCAACCGGTTGTCTCCTTCAATAAAGACTGATTCAACATCAGTTACGGTGAATTTGTCCATGTTAGCTTGCAGCAGTTTTTTCTGAGCTTCCGTCAAGTCTGAAATATTGAGTACGTCCTCAACATTTTCGTAAGGAGCATTCTTAATAATTAGTCGAGCTAAAGTGGGATACAACCCTCGAAATTCCCGAAAGTCCCGGACGGCGCTGTTGTTCAAATCAAGTTTTTTGCCGTATTCTGTGGCAAGCTTCTCATCGGCGCGATTGGTTCTAGCCGGAGCTTCAACTGCTAGGAGCGAGGATGATGGCAAGACGATACGGCTTAATGACGCCGCGATCGCGCTTTGGTCTCCAGCCCATGCAAAGCAGCCCAGCACTAAGCCCAATACTGCCAATAGACGACCCAATCGTTTCATGAAGTTTTGTCTCCCAATTTCATACACAGCATTTATGTAGAGACTACCATTTTGCTTATGCAGTTTTTCAGATAAATCCGCAATAGGTAGAGGGCTGTTATAAACTTTCCCTTGGGGTATTGACAACGCAGATTATATATGATAATAGGTGAGTTTTAAGCATCGCAGACAAGTTTATAAAAGGCACTCCAAATTAAAAACTCGGACTGCGATTTTAAGGGGTTAATTTTTGCCCCGCACCCACTTTTCTAGCTATCAAGAACTTTTTCCTTTCGTTTTGAGAAAAGCGTTCAAGTCAGCATAAGTACCGCCGTAAGTCACGGTGGGATGGTCGTAACCCTTTAAAGCAACGGTGTGCTGCTCGAAAGCGCCCTGGGCCCCTAATTGCGTCAGATATTTGTAGGTAGTTTCTCCCACAGCGATATCCTTGCCGATTTGCTTAGTGCAAGATTCCAGGCGAAATGCTGCGTTTACAGTATCTCCCAAGGCAGTATAGTCCGATCGGTCGCTGCTGCCAGAATTTCCCACCATTGCATAACCGGTATTGATGCCGGCCCCGACTCGCAAAGGAAAAGGCAGGGGGTAACGGCTGCTGAGTTCGTCTGTTGCCTTGTGCAGTTCGCTCAAAGCTTGGCAAATCCGCATCATTTCCTCGCTGCTGACACCGCTGGTTTTGTGGAACCAGACTGCCATGATGGCATCGCCGATGTATTTGTCCACCCAACTGCCGTGTTCGCGAATGATCTGTCCTGCTTTGCGGAACCAATTGCCGATGACTTCCGAGAGGAGGGTTTCGTCTAGCTGCCTAGTCAAAACTGTAAAGTCTCGGATGTCCATTACCATGACGCTAATCAGGCTACGCACCGTCAAAGTCGCCGTAAAATCTTCAGAGTCTGTCTCGTGTATTGGATCGTGTCGGTGGCCGGCGCTTGGGTTGTAGAAGTCCAATTCGGTTTGACCGAAAATAATCCGATCGCCATTTCTGAGAGTGACAGGAATACTGACCCGCCGCCCGTTGACAAAGGAACCATTGCGGCTGCCCAAGTCGATCAGGTAGAACTCTCCTGTCTCCATTTGCTGTAACATCGCGTGATTACGGGAAATCCAGCGATCTGTCAGTACAAAATTATTGTCATCGCTCCGCCCTACTGTCCAGCAATTGCTGCCGGAGAGCGGCAAGTAGCGATTGCCGCTTTTCTCTGTACGAAGTACCAAATGTGGATTGGCTTGCAAAGTCACCACAGCCCTAAAAACGACATCAAGTCAACCGGTTTGAGGTTTTAAACTTTAAATTTTAACTTTACCGCGCGGCTTATGACTGAGATTGCTGCTAAAAAACCTCAAATCGGCCGTTCTCTAATCTAAAATTGTTTAGTCGATCGTCGATGCACCAAACCATACAGGATTGCCGAACCACAATTCGATCGCCAGCAAAGGTAGTTATGGTTCGATCATAAGCGAAATTGTCATATTTTTCACCCCACAGTTCTATCTGGGGAGTTAAATTTGGTGCTTTTTTGCTGAAAATATAACTATCTACCAATATTCTACCTAATGTCACGGCTCTCACTGCCCGCCAAATTTTATTTAGACTAACGGGGCATAAAAAACTGAAAAATGGCTCTCCGGCTCCGATCGAGAATTGTTAAACACAAGGTATCTTTAAGATTTGTTGCTTAACTTCGGGTTTTTGAAGATATCAACAAAGCCTTTTCCTCGCTGCGGCGGTCAATAAGTTGGAAATACGAGAATTTTATGTTGTCGAAAAGAATTTTGCCTTGTTTGGATGTGAAAGCCGGTCGCGTGGTCAAAGGTGTCAATTTTGTCAACCTTAAGGATGCTGGCGATCCGGTAGAAATGGCTCAGGTTTACAACGATGCCGGTGCTGACGAGTTGGTGTTTCTGGACATTACGGCGACTCACGAAGACCGGAATATTATGATCGATGTGGTGTACCGCACGGCCGATCGAGTATTTATCCCTTTGACGGTGGGCGGCGGCATCCAATCCTTAGACACCATTAAAAGTTTGTTGAGGGCGGGCGCTGATAAGGTGAGTATTAATTCGGCGGCGGTGCGCGATCCGAGTTTAATTGACAAAGCCAGCGATCGATTTGGTAATCAGTGCATTGTAGTGGCGATCGACGCTCGCAAACGGCAAGACGCAGATCGTCCTGGTTGGGACGTGTACGTGCGCGGAGGGCGAGAAAATACCGGCAAAGATGCGATCGCCTGGGCAAAGGAAGCCGAACAGCGCGGCGCCGGCGAAATTCTGGTGACAAGCATGGACTCGGACGGCACTCAAGCCGGTTACGATTTGGAATTAACTCGCAGCATTGCCGAAATGGTCGAAATTCCCGTCATTGCTTCCGGCGGCGCCGGCAACTGCCACCACATCTACGAAGCCGTGACTGAGGGGAAAGCAGAAGCTGCACTGCTAGCTTCCCTGCTGCATTACGGGCAACTCAGTGTAGGAGAAATTAAAACTTATCTAGCAAAATTTCAAGTTCCCGTGCGACAGCAGCAGCCATTAGTTATTAGTCATTAGTCAGTGGATAGTCGATCGCATCTCATATCTTGCAACATTTTTAACAAACCGCTCTGCGGGTTCACTCAAGCGCCCTCTCACGTTGTAAAGAGGCTAAATAAATCCGCCCCCACCCCACGATAAAACCAGTTACTGACATTGATACTGCTATGTGAGGCGCATCCGAAGGCACTTATAGAGAATTTTTTTGATTCTACACAAGTGCCTTCTACATAAATCTCTTGGGGCGATCGACTCCTGTCAACTAGAAATATTCCCTGAGAAGGATTTCAAATCCCAGCTTTTTCAGCTAAATATAATATGTTAGCTCAATTTGAAAGAAAGCAACGGTTGCTCTTCTCAAACTTGAGTTAAAGATTGTGCAGAATTTGAGTGAGCTTCAGCCTGTTAACAATCTTAGCGATCAAAACTTCTAAAAACGGAGAAATTTTGTATGTCTTTTATCAGCTTTAACTTCCCTGCCAAGCGTTTAGTCCGCAGTTTAATAGCTGTTTGTTTTTGTGCTTTGATGTTTGTTTCTAATGCTTTCCCCGCTTTTGCCGTTACTAGCAGCCCCACCAAAGGTGAAGACCAACTTTTAGGAATTGAAAAAGAATCTCAAGAAGCTGTACTGAAAAAACCAATGTCCTTGGAAGAAACTCAAGAAAAAGCCAGCAAAGGGCCTAACGAAGTTCAGGGAGACGCTGACATTGAAAAAATGAAAAATCCTTCCAATACACAAGCTACATCCTTTGAGCAACAAGTCAAAAAAGCTGTCAGTAAAATTAAAGACTAACTCAGCGCGCAGTAGTCAGCGGACAGTTGTCAGTAAAAAAGATTAGGGACAGGCCGCGGTGCGGTGTCCCTAATCTTTTTTTTGAAGAGACACCGCACCGGGCCACATCGTTTGAAAGGCAGTATCCAATCTAAATTTAGCTTGAGTTTTCAGAATTGCTCTTAGATGGAATAAAAAAGTGGAAAGGACTTGGCATCTTTCGGCTTTACGAACACTCTTTGCTGGGGCTGCAAGTTCAAGCTATCGAATCTTTCTCTAGTCAAATTAGCGTTTACTACTTGACCGTCATCTAAGGTTAATTCTACCTGAATTTCCCATCCCAAATGAATCAAGCGACTGATTCTTGCAGGCACTGTTGCACTATTTTCTGTAGTTTCAATTACTACGTCGTGAGGGCGCAAGAAAATCTCTGGGTTGGCTGAGTCAAAGCCGTTGTCTTGAAACATTCTTGAACTGCTGGGCAAGACATTGACGGGGCCGATAAAACTCATTACGAAGGCACTAGCGGGATGGTCGTAAATTTCTGCGGGTGTGCCGACTTGTTCGATTTTACCTTTATTCATGACTGTAATTCGATCGGCAACTTCCATCGCTTCTTCTTGATCGTGCGTCACAAAGACTGTGGTAACGTGAACTTCGTCGTGCAGTCGCCGCAACCAAGCGCGCAAGTCTTTGCGAACTTTGGCATCGAGAGCTCCAAAAGGTTCGTCTAGCAATAACACTTTCGGTTCCACAGCTAGGGCTCTGGCGAGGGCCACCCGCTGCCGTTGGCCCCCTGAAAGTTGCGACGGGTATCTATCGCCCAATCCTGCCAATTGCACTAAATTCAACAATTCTTCTACCCGCGATTTGACTTTCGCGGGTGGTGTTTTCTGAATTTGCAGCCCGAAAGCGATGTTTTTTCGCACTGTCATGTGCTTGAATAGCGCGTAGTGCTGAAACACGAAGCCAATTTTGCGGTCTTGGACGCTAGTATTGGTGGCATCTTGGCCTGTCAGCCAGATTTTGCCGGAGTCGGGCATTTCTAAACCCGCAATCAGTCGCAGCAGTGTAGACTTGCCGGAACCAGACGGGCCCAGCAATGCGACTAGGGAACCCGATTCAATTTCTAAGCTGACTCGATCGAGTGCTTGGAAACTGCCAAACTGTTTTGATACGTTTTCTACAACTATGCCCATGGTAGGAAGAAAGAAGAGGGAAGAGGCAGGATACAGGAAGCAAGAGGCAAGAGGCAAGAGGGAAAAATGTGAATCTCCGGTTTGTGGATAGGTTAAGGTTAGTTTTTTTATAGCACGATCGCACATCAGTTTGTTAATTTTAGGGTTTTGGCGATCGGTCAGTCGATTTTAGATTTTAGATTTTAGATTTTAGATTTACTTGCAGCGCAGTGAATCTGGAAGATGGAACTTTGGTCTAAAATTTTGAGTTCTCCAGGGCTTTGTATGGGTTTTGGGCGGGGTCAATCGATTGCGCGATTTGAGATTTGAGATTTTAGATTAAAGGATTGAAGCATTGACTTGCGCGAGATAAATCCGGGGGCTTGTGTATTGGATACAGGTTTTTGTATTTCTGGGTCCTGAGTCTGCGCGTTGGAATGAATCACGTGGCGGGTATCCTGGATGCTTTCGGTCAAACAGCCGAAAATTAACAAAAATGCACCTCCAAAACAAAACAACACAATTCTTTGCCACCAAAGTTGGCGTTTGGTACTACAATGCAGCAAAAGTTCAAGCGTTTTTGACTTCAACGGCTGAGGGGATAAAGGAAAATGGGAGATGTTGGACGTGTGCCTGTAGGAATTATCGGCGCTTCAGGGTACGGCGGCGTGCAACTTGTGCGACTGCTGGCGGACCACCCGGCGGCTGAAGTAGTTTATTTGGGCGGGGATAGCAGTGCAGGAAAACCTTATTCCAGCCTTTACCCGCACCTGACTAACTGCATTGATTTGACAGTAGAGGCGATCGACCTAGACCAAATAGCGGCAAAATGCGAAGTTGTGTTTCTGTCGCTGCCGAACGGTTTAGCTTGCAAAATGGCACCGACGCTGATAGAAAAAGGCTGCAAAGTCTTGGATTTGTCGGCTGACTACAGATTTGAAAATCTGGAAACTTACAAAGCTTGGTACGGGGGCGAGCGATCGGACTCTGCTTTAGCTGCAACGGCTGTTTACGGTTTGCCAGAATTGTATCGCGATCGAATTAAAGACGCTCAGTTAGTAGGCTGTGCCGGCTGCTACGTCACTGCTAGTTTATTAGCCCTGGCACCTTTGCTCAAACAAGGTCTGATTGTGCCAGAAACAGCAATTATCGACGCCAAATCCGGTGCTTCGGGAGGGGGCCGCAAAGCCGAAGTTAATCTGTTGTTGGCTGAAGCAGAGGGTTCTCTGGGCGCTTACGGCGTTGGGCGCCACCGCCACACGCCAGAAATCGAGCAAATTTGCAGCGATTTAGCGGGACACGATATTAAAGTTCAGTTTACTCCCCACCTAATTCCGATGGTGCGGGGAATTCTGGCGACTGTGTACGCAACTTTGCGCGATCCGGGTTTGGTGCGGGAAGATTTAATCACGATTTTCAGCGCTTTTTACCGCAATTCTCCTTGGGTAAAAGTGTTACCGGCTGGAGTTTATCCGCAAACAAAATGGGCTTGCGGCACAAATCTCTGTTACATCGGTGTGGAAGTCGATCCGCGTACTGACAGGGTGATTGTGCTGTCGGCGATCGACAATTTAATTAAGGGCCAAGCCGGTCAAGGCATCCAGTGCATGAACTTGATGATGGGCTGGGAAGAAACTTTGGGTTTGCCACAATTGGCTTTCTATCCTTAATTGGTAATTGGTAATTGGATCGGGGCGGGTTTACGAGATGATTGGTTTTTAGGCAATTATTGTTTGTAAAACCCGCCCCTTGTATCCACACGATCTAAGTTTTCGATGCTCGATGCCCATCCGATTTTAGATTTCTGATTGTTAATTTTAGATTCAAGTTACTAATCAATTCTTCAATCTAAAATCTAAAATCTAAAATCTAAAATTGTCAGATGCCCGATTACCAAGTGTTATTTGGGCCCGTAACCGATCGAGCCTGCATAAATTGCCCGATCGCCCAATTGGTCTTCAATCCGCAATAAACGGTTATATTTAGCCACCCGTTCGCTGCGACACAAAGAACCAGTCTTGATTTGGCCGGCGCGAGTCGCTACCGCTAAATCGGCAATGGTGGTATCTTCAGTTTCACCGGAACGGTGGCTGATGATCGATCGATAGCTGTTCCGTTTGCCCAGGTCGATCGTATCCAAAGTCTCCGTCAAAGAACCAATTTGATTCAGCTTAATCAAAATCGAATTGCTAGCTTTCAAATCAATTCCTTTTTGCAGCCGCGTGCGATTAGTAACAAACAAATCGTCACCCACCAATTGAACTTTGCTGCCCATTTTCTCAGTCAGCGCTACCCAACTGTCCCAATCGTCTTCATGCAAACCATCTTCAATCGACACAATGGGATATTGACTGGCCAAACCATCCAAATAATCGATTAATTCTGCCGGCGAATGAGCCACACCGTCGTAAGTGTACTGCCCATCTTTGTAAAATTCGCTAGCAGCAACATCCAAAGCCAAAGCAACTTGTTCACCCGGTTTGTAGCCAGCTTTTTCAATAGCTGCAATCAACAAATCCAAAGCTGCTTGATTGGATTTAAGATTAGGCGCAAAACCGCCTTCATCACCCACACCAGTCAGCAAACCCTCAGCTTTTAAGACTTTACTCAAGGATTCAAATACCTCTGCACCCCAGCGTAAAGCTTCTTTAAAAGAAGGCGCACCCACAGGGACAATCATAAATTCTTGAATGTCCACATTATTGTTAGCGTGAGATCCCCCGTTGATCACGTTCATCAAAGGCACGGGTAAAACGTTAGCTAAGGGCCCGCCCAAGTAGCGGTAAAGGGGGAGTCCTAAAGTCTCGGCGGCCGCCTTTGCTGTGGCTAAGGAGACTCCGAGAATCGCATTGGCGCCGAGGTGGGATTTGTTCGGGGAACCGTCCAAGTCAATCATGGTTTTGTCTACCAGCGCTTGGTCGATCGCATCTAGATTAGCCAAAGCGGGGGCAATTTTGTGTTCGACGTTAGCGACGGCTTTTAGGACTCCTTTGCCGCCGTAACGGCTTTTGTCGTCGTCGCGGAGTTCGTGGGCTTCAAAAGAGCCTGTAGATGCGCCGCTGGGGACTTGGGCGAGCCCCACAACGCCGTTGGCTAGGTAAACTTCAGCTTCGATGGTGGGGCGGCCGCGGGAGTCGAGGATTTCTCTGGCTTGAATAGATTCGATCGCAGTGTCTAGCATATTAATTATTCCTGACTTAACTCAAGGTTTCATGACAATTAGCAGTCTCTGGGTTTTCCCACGCTGACTGCTGACGGGTAATAGAGTACGCGATCCCCAGAATTATTGGTACACAGTTCAAAATATTTGCGGATTTGGACGTGCAGATTGGTGTCAATAAGCTATGCTTGTTGAATAAAGATTGACAGCAATTTTGACAATAATTTGATTATTTTCACCCCAAATTCCCGCAGATTTCTTAATTGAAACCTTTGTTAAAATCAGAAGGTCAATCGATTTTAGATTTTAGATTTTAGATTTTAGAGGCGACCCCACGGATAAATTCGGGGGCTTGTGTATCGGATACAGGTTTTTTATTTCTGGACGGATCGATCGCGTGGCGGGTATCCTGGATGGTTTCGGTCAACAAAGTCAATCAAACAAGGAGAAACTTAGGATGTTAGAAACAAATCTCGGAGAAATTAAAGCATTATCTGAAAATTCAGATCCAATTATTGCCGATCCCCCAAACATCAAATTACTCACAGGGCCATTGCCAAATCCAGCCAGCGACCCCAACTTTTTTGACTTAACTCCCAATGACGACGTAGTTCAATTAGCAAATGGAATTCTCCAGAATACTCCCGGAGGTTTGCGGGCCTTAGCTGGTAACGATTTTGTCAGAGGTTCCGGTGGTGCGGAACTGATGAACGGTAACAGCGGCACAGATACTTTAATCGGAGGTTGCGGCAGCGATACTATTCGCGGCGGCCAAGATTTTGACATTCTTTATGGAGAATGTGGCAGCGATTTTGTCAGCGGAGATCAAGATAATGACCACGTTTATGGAGGCACGGCAAATGACTTTATTCGCGGCGGTAAAGGGAATGATGCTTTAGTAGGAGATAGTGGAAATGATACTATAATCGGTGATGCTGGAATTGATAGACTTTGGGGAAGTGAAGGCGCAGATTTGTTTGTTCTCCGCACAGAAATGGGAGCAACTTCGGGGGAAATTGGTTCGCTGCAACCGCCTCCTAGTGGCAATTTTGATGTAGATGAAGTGACTGCAGATTTTATTCTCGATTACGATCCGGCTGAAGGTGATGTAATTGGATTGACGGGAGGATTGACGCGAAATGATATTGTTTTGAGCGAAAGGTTTTTAACCATTGGTGATGCCAGAGATTATGACAGCAGTGGCCCTTTTCCTCCGGGAATTCCTCGCACTGCTGATTTTAGAATTTTAAATACTAAGGCGACGGTGATTCGGGAAGCTAGCAGCGGCAATATCTTGGGTTTGGTGAAGGATGTTTCGCCGAGTCAACTTCAGTTTACCTCTGTGTCTGACGGGACGATCGCCCTTGGATAATCCGCACCCTACAATAGACATCTCCAAAATATAAACTCAAGGGCGGGCGAGACGCCCACCCCACAAAACAAACTTTCTTGTGGGGTGGGCGTCTCGCCCGCCAACCCGATGTGCATAAGCCGGGTAATTTGTTTGTTGGAGGTGTCTAATCTTTAAGATTGCCAGAAATCCGCCACATCATATCCCATTTCGGTGAGCATTTGCCGCAGCAGAGGTAAGCTCAAACCAATCACATTTGTGTGACATCCTTCGATTTGTTCCACAAAAAAGCCGCCTTTACCTTCCAGTGCAAAACAGCCTGCACATTGCAAGGGCTCTCCGGTAGCGACGTAAGCCGCAATTTGGCGCGAGGTAACTTCCGCAAAATGAACTTTTGTAACTTGACAGCGAATGCTCGATCGAGACATTGCCTCATCCAAGTCATCGAATCTAGTATCAATTAAAGCATGACCCGTATACAGTTCGCCCACCTTACCGCGCATTTTCTGCCAGCGCGAGATTGCTTCTTCCGCATCCTTGGGTTTGCCGTGAATTTCGCCATCTATGAGCAAAATTGAATCGCATCCCAACACCAAACACGCTTTGGGATTGGGGATTTGGGGGTGAGAATTAGCCAGTAAAAACTTAGCTACAGCCTCAGCTTTTCCCTCTGCTAACACCTGCACTAAATTAGTGGCATCTTTCATTTGTATTTGCCCTTCATCAAAGTCGCTGGGGCAAATCACAGCTTGAATGCCAGCATTTTCTAGCAGGCGGCGGCGGGCTGGAGAAGCTGAAGCTAATACAAAATTTGGAATTTTCATAAGTTAAGAAGGAAGAAGGAAGAGATGAGAAGGAAGAAGGAAGAAGGAAGAAGGAAGAAGAAAGAAAAATCAACTAAAATATTCCTCATCTCCAATGACCTGCGCCCTATTCCCCATTCCCAACTACTTTTTAACCTACTAATAAACAGAGAAAGATTTAACAACTTTCTCAAAAGCTTCTTTTACCTTTGGCCAGCGTTCTTCGGTAGTGGAAACGTTAAGGGTAAAAAGTTTGCCGCGGCTGACTGCTACACTCGCTAAGTTGTGGCGTTCTTGGTTTGGCAACTTAACGGCGTATTCTAAAATGTAATAGTTTTTCGATCGCGATTCACGAGCTTCTGCATTGACTAATTCAGCTTCGCGGCCCGAATCAGCCGGGGCGATCGCACTTTTGCTGAGCTTGTATCCCACATCCGTCGGCGATCCCAAATCCGCCAGAGTTTTGTCCTTTGCGACTGGACTGATTACCACGCTAACGTTCTCGGTTTGCTGAATCAAATCGCGGAACACCACATCGGGCCCGTTAGAAACCGCGATCGGCAGCCAGCCGTTAGGATAGAGAAATTGATAGCCATCGCCAGTATCAACGTAGCTTTTGAGTCCGGTGACTTTAGACACACAACCTGTCAAGGTGAGGCTTAGAACCACCAGAAGTATTGCCGCAATTCGTTTGAGCATTCTTTTTACGGGTAGGGTAACAGTAAAATATTTAATTTTAATTGTCTCACCAAACCTTGCCCCTAAAAATAGTTAAGCTATGGATCGCTGTTTGTGTAACGCCAGCGATCCATAGCCAGATAGTTTAATTGTTAACAAAATCATTACAGGTGAGTCAGCCAGCTAATCAGCCCGTGCTTGGTCGAAACTTCTAAAGCCAAGAGAGAAACAAAGCCAATCATGGCAAGGCGGCCGTTTAAGCGTTCTGCGTAGGGGGTAAAGCCGGTGCGGGGTTCGTCATCGACGTATACTTGCGGCTCGATCGCAAAATTGTTCATTTTGCCTTGGTCGTCCAGCATTAAGCCTCTGTTACTCATGTTTTTTTTCCTAAATGGTTTTTAGTGTACTGTAACTAAATGTAACAGACTTGTGAAGATATGTAAAGGATTGTGAGAATTTTTTTTTAAATACCCCGATCTGACACCAGTTTATAAAAAAACTGCAACTGTAGGCAAGCTCTAAACCCTTATCTAGTCAGTCTTTCCCAATTCTCAAATCTAAAATCTAAAATCTAACAATGGTATGACTGTGGGTAGACTCTGGGCCCCAGAGGGGGGAGGATAGAGTGGAGAGGCACAAAAGTCGATGGTGTATGGCAAATCCAGTCTGGGTTTGACGAAAATTGTGGAACGGAGGAAAAATTTATGCGGGCCAGTCTGGAAATGCGGTGGTTTTATAGCGGTGCACTGCCAAAATCAATCAATCAATGGTTTGGAAGCGAGAGTCTCGGCACGTATCTTTCGCCTCCCGAAGAGCGGGAAGACATATATTTGCTAGTACCAAGCTGCGACTACTTAGGAGTGAAGCTACGTGGGAAAACCTTGGAGGTAAAGTGGCGTCAGGGAGAGTTGGGGACAATGCCCTTCGGCAACCGCTGGGAAGGCAAAGCCGAAAAGTGGCTGAAGTGGGTTTGTGCGGACACGATGGCGCCGATACCGGCGGATATTTTGGCGACAGGAAAGTGGGTGGGAGTCAAGAAAAAGCGAGCGCAG
Organism: Microcoleus sp. AT8-B5; assembly: GCF_036705565.1. NCBI lineage: Bacteria > Bacillati > Cyanobacteriota > Cyanophyceae > Oscillatoriales > Microcoleaceae > Microcoleus > Microcoleus sp. AT8-B5. Next base: position 17,967 of record NZ_JAUBUY010000047.1, on the reverse strand, counting down.
CGTCTTTACCACGTTTCGGAGTCGGGTGCGGTAATGTCAGTGCCAGTAGAAGCCCCCATTCCTCAAGGTTGCACCGTGGAACTTACTCAGTTGAACATTAACGGCAGCGCGTGGTGGACTTTGGGATTTGAAGCATTTGGCAGCGAAAGTTCTTTGACAGAAAACCTGCAAACAGTAGCTAGTTGGACTAGCAAGAGTTATCAGGCGCAAAAGTTAAAAGCTGAGGATTCATCTGCTTATCCGGTTTGGCTGGCTAGCAAGTAATATTAAACCCGGCTTTAATAATACCTCCTGTATTTTTTAGTCGCCCTCTGCTGGGACGAGAGTTTGTGTAGATGCGGTTTCAAGAGTCTGATGGAAGGGGTTTCTAACTATAGCGCGAGCGGTCTTCGCGAGGGGGGCGCTCGCACTGCACTCGAAAAATTACAGCAGATTTCAGGTAAATGAAGAACAAAGAAACCTGTTTGGAGTAGGGGCAATGCCAAGAGAACCCTCCCTGATTCAGGATTTCAGTTCAAAACTCAAAACTATTCCCCCTCTCTCCGATTCTCCTCCTCTTTCATTTTCCCCACTCGGCCAGCACTTCTGAGAATTTGACAAGCTAAAATTGCCGCCCCAAACCCGTTATCAATATTCACCACACCCACACCAGCCGCACAAGAATTGAGCATAGTTAAAAGAGGAGCAATCCCGCCAAAACTCGCGCCGTAACCCACACTCGTCGGCACAGCAATCACCGGACAATCTGCCAAACCCGCAACCACACTCGCCAAAGCACCTTCCATACCCGCAACAGCAATCAACACATCAGCATCAGCAATCACGTGCCGGTTGCTCAGCAAGCGGTGAATGCCGGCAACTCCGACATCCCACAAACGTCGCACCTGAAAACCGCAAAGTTCCGCAGTAATTGCCGCTTCTTCCGCTACAGGCAAATCCGCCGTTCCCGCACTGATAATAGTCACAGTACCCGGATGCTGCGGAGTTGGGGAATTAGGAGAAATTGCACAAATTCGAGCCTTTTGGTAGTAGCACAAATCGGGTATTTTTTGTTGCAATTGCTCGAAAACTTCCGCTTCGATTCGTGTCGCCATCACCGCCGAATTTCGCCCGCGCATCGCCTCGATAATCTCAACAATTTGGTCGGGCGTTTTCCCTGGGCCCCAGATTACTTCAGGAAAACCGGTTCTTAAAGTGCGGTGGTGGTCAATTTTGGCAAAATCGCCGACTTGTTCAAAGTCAAAATGCTTTAATTTATCTAAAGCGGCGATCGGACTAATATCGCCAGTGGCAACTGATTCGAGTAACTGCTGTAAAATTTTAGGTTCCATAAACTAATAACAAATGACTGCTAACTAATGACCTGCCCAAAAACGGATACAAGCCCCCAACTTAAATCGCGATGGCACAATTTTAGACTCTTGTTCAAGTTCCCAGATTCATCTTTAGACTAAATGAAATCTAAAATCTAAAATCTAAAATCGACTGACTATTCTGTTATTTTCAACTCGTACAAATTCCAGAAAGCACCGCCGAGGGCACTGTAGCGAATTCCCGAAACGCGATCGCGCACCGCCTCAAAAGTCAGCGGATTTACCATATAAACAAAAGGCACTTGTTCCGCTATAATCCGCTGCGCCTCCCCATAAATTTCCTTGCGCTTCGCCTCATCAAGCTCCTGAGAAGCTTTCACGTAAAGGTCATCGATTTTCTGCTCCCAGTCGTAAACTTGCCAACCCTGAATCGGCGGTTCTCCGGCTTGCGGGCCTTGGTTGAAACTGTGCAGTGTGCCGTTAACAGACCAAATATTGTAGCCGCTGTGCGGTTCAGTACCTCCCGTAAAACCGCCGAGGTAAGTATCCCAATTCCGCGTCAATCGCAGCTTTTCCACATAAGTGTTAAAACTCAGGAACTGCGTATCAATTTGCATCCCCAGTTTGCCCAAGTCTTGCTTAATTTGCGTTGCCATTTGTTCCCGAACTTTTTTACCTGCCGCCATCAACAAAGTAAATCGCACCTTGTTGCCTTCAGCATCCAACAATTCTTCGTTACTATTATACTTGAATCCAGCACTTAACAGTAACTCTTTGGCTTTTTGTCGATCGTAACTGTAAGTTTTCAATCCCTGTTCTGGGGACAGGTAGAACGGGCTTTGCGCCGGAATTGGGGAATGCAGCGGCGCGCCCAGTCCGCGATAGATATTGTTAGTCATGGCGGATCGGTTGATGCCGTAGGCGATCGCCTGCCTAAATTCCTTACTCGCAAACCAGCGAGACTTAACCGGGTCTACAAACGGCTGATTTTGAGCATTGCGCCCCTTATTCAGATTGAAACACATAAACACGCTGCCAGTATCTGGGCCGCCGTTAAAGACCGTATATTGGCCGCGTTTTTCCTCCCGTTTCAGCAGCGGAAACACTTCCGGCTCCACATTCAGAGTATCCAAATCGCCCGATCGAAAATTCAGCAGTTGATTATCTGTATTTTCGATAATTTGCCAAACAATTTGCTGGATGTAAGGTTGAGAATTTCCCTCTGCATCTTGGCGCCAAAAATAGGGATTTCGTTCCAAAACCACGCGCTGATTGGGAGTGTAGCTCAGCATTCGATATTGACCATTTCCGACAATTTTTTTAGGATCAGTATCCGTGCCCCAAGTAGTCAGGAATTTAGGATTACCATCTGCATCTGTATTTTCGACAGCTTCCTGTAAAATATGAGCTGGTAAAATTGGGATTCCCCCAGCATATCTAATAAATGGAGCAAAGGGTTCTGCAACGGAAAATTCAACGCGGCGGCTGTCAAGTTTTTTAACTTTTGGGAATTCGCGACTCATCCCAACTCTCAGAGTATCTTTCAAACCGCTAGGAATTTTGTCATTGAAATAAATCTTTTCATAGCTGAAGATAATGTCATCAGTAGTCATCGGTTGGCCGTCCGACCATTTCAAGCCCTCTCGCAGGGTAAAGACAATCTTTTTGCCATCTTTAGACACTTCCCAGGACTCGGCTAAACCGGGTTCTAGCTGCGATGTCAAGCCGTTTTCGTTGATCAATCCCTCGTACATATAGCCAAAGACGCTGTATGCAGATTGATTTAGCGGGTAGTTAAAGGTAGCTGGGCCGCTGGGGGTGGGAACGATGAGTCTGTTTACTAAGTTCGATCGCACCGGAGTGCACGCAGACATAGTTATAGTGGCAATTGCGGCCAGTAAAATCACGAGCCAGCGCAGTCTTGAATGTACCATCATAGAAATTTTCATAACTTTTAACTATACCATTTCAGTGCAACTACGACTGAGACTGTAGCCAACCGAGAAAATCTTCCGTGACCGAGAAATACTTCATTATTCCTACTTCCCGCAAAGCATCTCGAACTTTCGGCAGACCAAATTCTTTTGTATTATTGCTCAAAAATACCTTAACTTCATTAGGATGTAAGTGTGCGTGATTCAAGATGCAGTGCAGAATCAAATTGTCTGTCGGGTCTTCTTCAATAAAAATTGAATTCAAACTTTCTCGAAGTATGCCTGCTGTTAATGGGAGCATTTCTATCTTTATAGCCAACAAATCAAGAGCAGCAAAAAGACGTGCATTAATATCATTGAGCAACACCTCATTCTCATTGAGAGATTCCTCTAAGTGGAAGACAAGAGACTGGGCAGAGGGTGAAGTTTTATCTCGCTTTAGCTGACTGATTTGTTTTTCCATTTCACCTAAAAAACGGTTTCGTCGCTTGATTTCGTCTTCTAAAGCCGAAAGTGATTCCATGCAGCAAATACTTGGTATTGCTATGTTGACTGATGTCGGTACACTCACCAACAAGTTGTTAGCGTCTGGATCGCGTCCCGTAGCAATGCTCATCAGAAAGTTAGTCTCGATATATAAAATTGCCACCAATTTCTACCCCTGATTTTGTCGTCCCACCTGCTAGCAGCGGCAGCAAGCCGATTTTTGCTATCTGTTCTGACGCGGTGGGAATCTCAGACTTCCAATTATAAGCTAAGTCGCGCAGCCATGCTTCAACCAGTCTAGTTAGGTATCGCTTAAAGATCCGTTTGCTGCCAAATTCCGGCTCATAATGGCGAAGTATTTCACCAGTGTTTAGAGAACAAACAGGTTCAGATAAGTTTACTCCGTCCCATTTGAAAATCAGAATTTGTTCGGTGTCAACAAACATCGCATAGGGAATGAGTGTGCGCTGCTCGGATATCTTCGCTAACGCAGCTTTCATCCAAGATATCATGTAGTCAGCAATCCTTTGCTTTGCTGCTGGTTCTTGAGCTTCAATAATTTTAACTTCGATTAGCACGACTACCCGATCGTCCTTATCCAATGCGATAATATCCGCGTCAATGGGTAACTCTAAATCCAAGGTTTCAGTTTGCATGGTTTTGGTCTTCCTAAAACGTAGATTAAAGTTCTATTTTAGCACTAACAAAACTACAGCGTAAGCTGCGATTCCTTCTTCTCTCCCAACGGGGCCTAGCTTTTCGTTGGTAGTAGCTTTGATGCCGATTTGGTCAGGTTTTAATTGTAGGACAGTAGAAAGCCGATCGCGCATTTGCTCAATATGCGGTTTCAGCTTTGGACGTTCTGCCACCACCACCGAATCAATATTGCCGATTTCCCAGCCTTTATCTAATATTAACTGATTGACTTGTGCCAGCAATACGAGACTATCAGCACCCTTCCATTTCGGGTCAGTCGGCGGGAAATACAGCCCGATATCTCCTAAACTGAGAGCTCCGAGCATCGCGTCCATGATAGCGTGGGTAAGTACGTCGGCGTCGCTGTGGCCGAGTAAGCCTAATTCGTGGGGAATATTGACACCGCCTAGGATGAGAGGACGATCGGGAACTAAGCAGTGAATGTCGTAGCCATTGCCGATGCGGATGTTCATGTAAAAGGAAGGTTGGGTAAGTATAGTAGAAGACAATTATTTCATATTTTCAGGGAGATAAGTGAATTTATTTTTTAAGGCAGAGCCGAGTGTTAAATATTTTTTTTTGCTGATTTCCTTAGCAGCTATGGCAATCCTAAAGCTTGTGGAGGGGAGAGAAGGGTTAATGCTGGAAACGCTAGAAAATTATGGGGACTTCTCGATGAGTGCTCTCCTGAACTCAAAGACTTACAAACGCGAATCCAAAATTTATTAGGCTCTTAAATATACGAGATTTACGCATCAAGACCAAAGAAACCGGGTTTTTTACCGAATCTGTGGACTACCACGAAGTATTACCGCAAAAAACCCGGTTTCTGACCATGAATTTCAAAGGTGGTATCCGCCACGTGATTTATCCGTGGAATCAATCCCAAATCGAAAATCAAAAATCCTTGCGTCCCCCGCATTTATCTCGCGCAAGTCAATCGAAAATCGAAAATCTAAAATCGATTGACCACTCGTGCGATCGCCCTTTCTCCTATTCTTCCCTCTCCTGCAACCACCGATCGTACAAATCCAGCCTGCGCGATCGAGTTCTTTCAATTTGCTGTTCCCTGCGCCAGCGAGCAATTTCTGCGTGATTACCAGACAGCAACACGTCGGGCACCTTCAATCCCCGAAAATCCGCCGGTCGAGTGTACTGCGGATAATCCAAAAGTCCGTCCTCAAAACTCTCAAACTTTAGCGAATCTTCCTTGGCCACAGTTCCCCGCAGCAATCGCAAAACCCCATTAATCAAAGCCAAAGCTGGAATTTCGCCTCCCGTGAGAACAAAGTCGCCCAACGATACCTCGCGAGTGACTAAATGCAGGACTCGATCGTCCACACCTTCATAATGACCGCAAATCAATACCAACTGATCGCGATCGGCAGCCAACTCCCGAAACATCGCCTGCTGCATCGGTTCCCCCTGGGGAGTCAGCAAAATCACCTCCCGCCGTGGCAAAACCGGCAGCGACTCCACCGCAGCAAAAATCGGTTCCGGTTTCATCAGCATCCCCACTCCGCCCCCGTAAGGCTCATCATCGACTCGCTGGTGCTTGTCTGTGGTAAAATCGCGGGGATTGACAAAATTCACCTCAGCAATCTTTTTAGCTAAGGCTTTGCCCATCAGTCCCGACTCTAGGGGAGCCCGGAAAAATTCTGGAAATAGGGTAACAACGTCAAATCGCACAATTATTGGAATTTCATTGATACATCACCTCTAGTTTGACCTTTAGGGGGAGTTCAGTTTTCAGTAATTGCTTTATTCTTTATAATTTCTTATAATTTCTGAAAATTTTGGCAAGTTAAATTCTCTTCCTTTGTCGGCGGGCCGGTTTTGTACAAAAATAATCTGTTTTTCATGACAGCGACTGCAAGTAAACTCGCCCCCAAACAACTGCGGGATCGCGCGATCGCCGATCGCACCTCGCTGGCACCAAAAAATATTTATTCTTAAAAAGCCCCATTCTACCCACAGCCACGGCAAAATTGAATTTCACATCCAACAGAGGAAGACACACCATGCAGCAGTTGACATCTCAAGCCCTTGAACACAATATTCCCCCGCGCACAAAAACCTCGATTATGGTCATCGGGGGAGCCGAAGACAAAGTTCACGGGCGAGAGATTCTGAACACCTTTTTTTGCCGTGCTGGGGGTGCAAACGCTCGGCTGGCGATCGTTCCGTGCGCTTCGCGAGATCCCGAAGGAATTAGCAACCGCTACCGCACAATATTTGACGAAATGGGCGTTAGCGCAGTCAAAGTAGTAGACATCCGCGAACGCGAACAAGGCGAAAACCCCGTCTGGAAAGATTACTTAGAAGACTGTACGGGCGTATTCATCACAGGGGGCGACCAACTGCGGCTTTGTGGGCTCCTGGCGGACACCCCGCTGATGGAGAAAATTCGCAAAGAAACTCTCGAAGGCAAGATTACCCTCGCTGGCACCAGCGCGGGTGCTGCGGTGATGGGATATCACATGATTGCAGGCGGTGGGAGTGGCGCCCCGCCGAACCGCTCTTTAGTAGACATGGCAAACGGACTTAACATTATTCCTGAGATCATCGTAGACCAGCATTTTCACAACCGCAATCGCATGGCTCGCTTGCTGTCGGCTGTGGCTTGTCATCCCGATCGCATCGCTATTGGTATTGACGAAGACACCTGCGCCTTGTTTGAGGGAGACGATACTATGAAAATTCTCGGTAAAGGCACTGTGACTATTGTTGATTCTAGGGAAAATTTTTATACCAATGAATCTATGGTAGGAGCGACAGAACCCTTAAGTCTGTTCAATATGCGCTTGCACGTTCTGTGTCACGGAGATTGCTACAATATGCCCCAAGGCAAACCCATGCCATCGGGAGCGTGTTCCGAGTCTGGCTGGCCCCCCGAATGCCGCACAGCCAACTAAGGTAGAACATCTCTTGTCATTGATTCGGCAGAAATTAGGCGGCATTCCGGCCGAATCATGGATACAACAATAGAATAGATGCCGAAGCAGCCACGGTCTGACCCCAGGAGACCGAACCACAGAAAATTCTAGCTTCAGGCTTTGAGTTTTTGCTAGCCATGTACCTGTAGTTTTTAGCCGATCGCAGGGGCATGAATTTTAAATTGGGTAGCCCATAACTGGAAATTCACTCCCAAACTGTTCGCAGCGAACAGTCGATCGAGCAATCTAGATCGAAATTGAATAAATGCTCCAATTATCTATAAGATTTCGCGCCCCATACCCCTCTAACTGCCATGAAAATACTTAAAATCCAGACATTACGCGGCCCCAACTACTGGAGCATCAGACGCCAGAAACTCGTCCTGATGCGTCTGGATTTAGAGGAGTGGGCAGATAAAACCACAGCGGAAATTCCTGGATTCTATGAAGGGTTGATCGCCGCACTTCCGAGTTTGAACGACCATCACTGTTCTCCAGGCCATCAGGGAGGATTCCTGCAACGGGTCAGAGAAGGCACAATGATGGGACACGTAATCGAACACGTCGCCCTCGAACTTCAGGAAATGGCAGGAATGCCGGTCGGGTTCGGCCGTACCCGCGAGACTGCGACCCCAGGTATTTACCAAGTAGTAATCGAGTATCAAAACGAACAAGCCGGTCGCTATGCAGCCCGGGCGGGCGTGCGGATGTGCCAAAGTATTGCCGATACAGGCACTTATCCAGCAGCCGAATTAGTCCAAGATTTGAGAGACCTCAAAGAGTTTGCTGCGTCGGCGGCCCTGGGGCCGAGCACGGAAACACTGATTAAGGAAGCAGAAGCGCGCGGCATTCCTTGGATACCTTTGAGCGCCCGGTTTATGATTCAACTCGGCTACGGGGTTCACCAAAAGCGGATTCAGGCAACTCTGAGCAACCGGACGGGAGTTTTGGGGGTAGAACTTGCCTGTGACAAGGAAGGTACCAAAAATATCCTCGCCAGCGCCGGCGTGCCGGTTCCCAGAGGGACGGTGATTCATTATTTGGACGAATTGCGCGGGGCGATCGAAGATGTCGGCGGTTTTCCGATCGTCCTCAAACCCCTAGACGGCAACCACGGCCGCGGCATTACGATCGACATCAATTCCTGGGAAGCAGCAGAAGAAGCCTACGACTTAGCCAGCGCAGCATCAAAAACAAAAAGCGTCATTGTCGAGCGCTATTACGTCGGCCGCGATCACCGAGTATTGGTAGTCAACGGGCAAGTCATAGCAGTCGCAGAACGAGTACCCGCTAACGTCGTAGGTAACGGCAAGTCTACAGTAGAACAGCTTATTGAAGAAGTAAACCGCGACCCGCAGCGAGGAGACGGACACGACAACGTGCTCACCCGGATCACGATCGACAAATTGTCCCTGGATTTGCTGCAAAAACAAGGATACGCGATGGACTCCGTAGTGCCCGCCGGCGAAAGAGTATTTTTGCGCGCGACAGCAAACTTGAGTACCGGTGGCATTGCAGTCGATCGCACCGACGAAATCCACCCAGAAAACGTCTGGCTGTTTTCCAGAGTCGCCAAAATTATCGGTTTGGACATCGCCGGCATTGACGTAGTAACTCCCGACATTTCCCAACCCCTGCGCGATGTCAACGGCGTCATCGTCGAAGTCAACGCAGCACCGGGTTTCAGAATGCACGTCGCCCCAAGTCAAGGTTTACCCCGCAACGTCGCCGGCGCCGTCTTCGATATGCTATTCCCCTCGCCTCAACCCAGCCGGGTGCCAATTTTAGCGGTAACGGGAACCAACGGCAAAACGACAACCACTCGCCTGCTAGCCCACATTGTCAAGCAGACAGGTCAGATTACCGGCTATACAACTACCGACGGCACTTACATCGGCGATTATTTGGTCGAAACCGGAGACAATACCGGGCCCCAGAGTGCTCAATTGATTTTGTCCGATCCGACGGTGGAAGTGGCCGTGTTGGAAACTGCCAGAGGCGGAATTTTGCGATCGGGCCTCGGCTTCGATCAGTGCGATGTCGGCGTCGTCTTGAACGTCGCAGCCGATCACTTGGGCATTGGCGACATCGACACCGTGGAACAACTGGCCAAACTCAAGAGCGTCCTCGTCGAGTCGGTAATGCCCAAAGGCTATGCAGTTTTGAATGCAGACGACCCGCTAGTATCACAAATGGCGCAGCGTGTCAAGGCTCAAATTGCATATTTTTCCATGAACCCGGACAACGAACTGGTTGCCAAACATACCGCGGCGGGCGGGCTGGCAGCGATTTACGAAAATGGGTACTTGTCGATCTTAAAAGGCGATTGGACGCTGAGAATTGAGCAGGCTGTGAACGTGCCGCTGACGATGGGCGGGCGCGCGCCGTTTATGATTGCTAATGCTTTAGCAGCTTGTTTGGCGGCTTTTGCCCAAGGATTGAAAATAGAAGATATTCGCGCTGCTTTGTCAAGCTTCCAAGCATCCGTCGGTCAAACTCCCGGAAGGATGAATTTGTTTAATTTGGGCACCTATCACGCTTTACTCGACTACGCCCACAACCCCCACAGCTACAAAGCTTTGGGCAGTTTCGTGCTGAATTGGCCGGGACGGCGGATCGGGGTAGTAGGTGCCCCCGGAGACCGGCGAGATGAAGATTTTGTCACGCTGGGCAAACTTTCGGCCGAGATGTTCGATCGTATCATTGTCAAAGAAGATATTGACAGGCGCGGCCGAGAACCCGGTGTTGTGGCAAAGTTAATTTGCCAGGGAATTGCCGAGGCGATTTCTGCCGGAACCGCAAACAAATCTCAAGTTGAATACGAGTTGATTCTCGACGAAACAACGGCCGTTAACAAGGCTTTAGACGAGGCGCCGGCCGGCAGTTTGGTAGTAATTTTACCTGAAGGTGTCAACAAAGCTTTGAGTTTAATTGAAGCCCGGAAACCGATTAAGGAATCTGTGGAAGTGCAAAATGGTTTAGATCGATCGAAGTCACAGGAAAGTTTAAAACCGACCGTTGTGAATCAAGGCTAAACTCTTAAGTCTCATTTAATTAATAGGTTGGGTTACTTGTGTTAAACCCAACCTATTTGTTTGAGAAATTACGTAATTCCTGATTTTTATGGAACCTGCTATACTTAAGAAAAACTTTGTAAATCTTCCTCAGATAGCTGAGCTATTTTCATTAAGGCTCTCAAGGTTCCAACTTTCAAATCTTGATTTCGGTGAACAGGAATTGACAAAATTTGTTCTAGTTCCGGGTTTTCATAGATATGATGACTGCCGGTAACTCTTTTCAAAACCCAACCTTTATGCTCTACTATTTTGCAAAGTCGCTTGCCAGAAATAGATTTCCTACAGCAATTTCCACAACTCTATCTGTGGAGGCAATTGCTTCACGACTATTAGCAACTTCGAGCCAACCTTCAATAGCATCTTTTAAATTAATTATTACTTCTTCTATCGTTTCTCCTTCGGTAATGCAGCCGGGAAGCGCTGGAACTTCTGCCCAATAGCCACCTTCTTCTGCAGGATGTACGATCGCTCTAATTTTCATAGATTTATTGAGGTATTTTTGAAGCACTAAAGCCATAAAAACCGGGTTGCCAAGCAAAATCTTCGTTGTGAACGATCGACTTTAAGGCAGAAACCGGGTTTTTGACTCCGCCTGTATCTAGGAATATCGTCAAGTATATTATAGCAAATATCAATAGTAAAGCGTCCTAACCGCCTGGTTGCTATAAGCTGTTCTACATTTAAACTGTGTGTCAAAAATCAATAAAACTCTTGTGGGACGGGCTTCTAGCCTATCCCGATTTTCCAATTTAAATGCGTAACAGCTTAAAGCAAAATCGCAAGATAAATCGAAAATTCAAACCGATCTAATTATAGAATCAGGAAAAAGCAAGCAACAGGGTTGAAACATGAATGAAGCCGATCGCACGCGAGTCGAAACATTCATCACACGCTGGGCAGGTTCTAGCGGTAACGAACGGGCAAACTACCAGTTGTTTTTTGCCGAAATGTGCGATGCGCTGGGAGTCGATCGCCCTTTTGATAAAGGCAGAATTCCCAACGATCCCTACTGCTTTGATAAGGATGTCAAAATTTTTCACCCCAGCGGCAAAGTAACTCCGGGGTTTGTTGATTTTTACAAAGCCGATCATTTTTTAATCGAGGCAAAACAGGGCGGAACAACGAGCAAAAAAGGAACGGCAAAGCGGGGGACAAATACCTATTTGCGAGAGATGGAAAAAGCGTTTGTGCAGGCAGTTGCCTATACCCGCAGTCTCAGCAGCAAACCGCCCTTTTTGTTAACTTGCGATATTGGCGATCATTTTGAATTATGGATGGGTTTTAGCGGGGATTATGGCGGCTATGGGGCGCGGCGAGAAATTGGGCTAATTGAGTTGCAGAAAGCCGATGTTTTCGATTTGTTTGTGGATATTTTTAGCAATCCGCAGCAGCGCAATCCAGAGAAAATTGCAGCGCGGGTGACGCGGGAAGTAGCGGCGGATTTGGCAGAGTTGGCGAAGCGGATGGAGGGGAATGTCGATCCGCAGCAAGTCGCGCAGTTTTTGATGCGCTGTATTTTCACCATGTTTGCTGAGGATGTGGGGTTGTTGAAAGAACATTTGTTTACGCAGGCGCTGGAAACGCGATGGATTCTCAATCCGAAGACGTTTAAGCCGGAGGTAGAGGCGCTGTGGGAGGCGATGAATGAGGGGACGAGTTTTGGTTTTCATGGCAAACTGTTGCGGTTTAATGGGGGATTGTTTGCGGAGTCGCAGGCGTTTGCGTTGACAAAGGCGCAGTTGGAAGTTTTGTTGCAGGCGGCGAAGCGGGATTGGTGCAAAGTGGAACCGGCGATTTTTGGGACGTTGTTGGAAAGGGCGCTGGATTCTAGGCAACGGAGTAAGTTGGGGGCTCATTATACGCCGCGATCCTATGTGGAAAGGTTGGTAAAGCCTGTGGTGATGGAACCTTTGGGCGATCGCTGGATTGCGGTACAAGCGGAGGTTAAACAGTTGCTCAACGCGGGAGAATCGGAACCGACTGCAAATCAAAGGAAAAAGGCGATATCAGTTTTAGAGGCATTTCTGACGGAGTTACAACAGGTGAAGATTCTCGATCCGGCGTGCGGATCTGGTAATTTCCTGTATGTGACATTGGATTTGTTGAAGGGGTTGGAATCGGAGGTGTTGCGACGCTTGGAGGATGTCACCGGATCGGCGCAGTTGCTGTTAGATATTGCTCAAGTTAATCCGAGTCAGTTTTTGGGAATTGAGATCAATCCTAGGGCGGCGGCGATCGCAGATTTGGTGATTTGGATTGGGTATTTGCAGTGGCATTTTCGGCGGTTTGGCGACATTCCGCCGATCGAACCTGTGTTGCGCGAGTACAACAATATTGAATGCCGGGATGCCGTGTTGGCCTATGACGGGAGGGAACCGGATGTGGATGCGGCGGGGAAGGTGAGAACTCGCTGGGGCGGAAGGATGATTAAAAGTCCGGTGACGGGGGAAGATATTCCCGATCCTACAGACAAAGTAACGATTTATCGGTATTTAAATCCGAGGGCGGCCCAGTGGCAAAAGGCAGATTATATTGTCTCGAATCCGCCGTTTATTGGGAATAAGAGAATGCGTGAGAGCCTTGATGACGGGTATGTTGAATGCTTGAGGAAGACTTACCAAAACTTGTCAGATACGGTTGACTTTGTAATGTACTGGTGGGAGAAGGCAGCAAATCTTGCCAAGTCGAAGAAAATTCAAAGGTTTGGCTTTATTACAACAAATAGTATTGTTCAATCATTCAATAGGAAAGTTCTAGACCATTATGTCGGCGATAAACAAATATCTCTTTACTTTGCTATTGCCGATCATCCTTGGACAGATAGTAAAGATGGTGCTGCTGTACGTATTGCTATGACTGTCGTGACACCCGAACCGTCAATTTCAGGCTTTTTGATGAAAGTCAAGTATGAATCTCAGGGAGAAAATGAAAATGAAATTTTAAAATTTGAGGTATTTAAGGGATTGATTAATTCTGATTTGACTGTTGGCCGTGATACAGTCAAAATGAAACCGTTAAAATCAAATGATGGCATCTCATTTCAGGGTGTTATTCCATTAGGCACAGGGTTTATAATTGAAGAACATGATTTCCAACAGCTTGATTTAGACAAGCAGAATTTGCCGTCAGTCATCAGATCGTATGCGATTGGGAGAGATTTAGTTCAAAGTTTTCAGAAAAAGTGGATTATTGATTTTTTCGGTCTATCTAAAGATGAAGCCTCTCAACAGTTTCCTCTATTATTCCAAAGGCTTCTAACAACAGTTAAGCCATTTCGAGATCAGCAAAATAGAAAATCAAATCGGGATAATTGGTGGCTTTTTGGCGAGAAAAGACCAGGATTAAGAAAAGCTGTCAACAATTTGAATCGATTTATTGTCACGCCAGACACTTCTAAATTTAAGCCATTCTTTTTTGTTGATAGTGATGTTTTGCCGGATGTTCAGCTTTACACAGTCGCATCAGATGATGCCTGGATTTTAGGGATTTTAGAATCCTTAGTACATCAAAAATGGCTTAAAAAGATTGCACCGCGAATGGGCAAGGGAAATGATTTGCGATGGAAACCGTCAATTGTCTTCGACCCCTTCCCCTTCCCCACTCCCACCGACACCCAAAAACAAACCATCCGCGAACTCGGAGAACGCCTCGACAGCCACCGCAAACGAGTCCAAGCCACTCACCCCGAAGTCACCATCACCGGGATGTACAACCTCCTCGAAAAACTCCGCCAAGGCGAACCCCTCGACGACAAAGACAAAGCCTTCAAGCAAAAAGCCCTAGTCTCCACCCTCAAACAAATCCACGACGAACTCGATGCCGCCGTATTTGCCGCCTATGGTTGGGAACCCACCCTCACCGACGACCAAATCCTGGAAAACCTCGTCACCCTCAACGCCCAACGCGCCGAGGAAGAACGCAACGGACTGATTCGCTGGCTACGTCCCGACTACCAAGCCCCCGGCGAAACCTACGTGCAACCATCCCTTGCAGGTATCACCACTGGAACCGAAACCTCGATCGCCCCCACGGAACAACAACCCTTCCCCAAAACCCTCAAAGAGCAACTTTGGGCCATCCGCGACTTATTCCGCACCCAAAGCGGCGAATGGACAGCCGCCCAAGTCACCGCCCATTTCAAAGCAGCCAGCCGCAAACAAAAAGTCATTCTCGACTGTTTAGAAAGCCTCGAAGATTTGGGGATTTTGCTCAGTCATAATGAAGGTGGCATGACTTTCTGGCATCTCGCAGAAGTTGGAAATGCCACATAAGCTGGGCTTGGCAATTGTTATGTCCAATCCTCCAAAACCAGTCCTGGCACTTGTGCAAAATCTTGTCGATTTCGCGTCACTAAAATTGAGTTATTAACCAAAGCAATGGACGCAATCCGCAAGTCTTGTGTCCCAATTCGTATTCCCTGACGGCGCAGCGCCAAATATTGCTCGCAAGCTGATTCGGTAAAATCCAGAACGAGAAAATCGTTGAGAAATTTAACAGCCGATCTCAAACCCACATAAGCCCAAGTTAAGCGTTGCTTCTGTCCGGGTTGCGAAGCTTGACGAATTGCATTGAACCAGCCCTGAATCAATTCCTCAACATTGATGACAGTAATAGCAACATCCCTGGTATGGAGAGCTTCAAAACGTTGCAATATGAGTGGATTAGAGTGTTGCAGCAGTGTGATATGGTCGGTATCGAGAATATATTGAGTCATAGGGTCTCAGACTCAGGAAAATCGATATCGGCATTTCGATCGTGGCGATATGCTTCAACATATTTCGTGACTTCATTCAGCAACGGATTACATCTCAAAAGAGGTGAAACATTCAACATCGGACGCGCCTCATACCAAGCAATCCGATCGTCAATTTCTGGCTGATTATCCAGATAAAAGCTAATGGCATCAAACACTTGAGCCGCCGTCACGAGTTGAAGTAACTTCTGTGGGATTTCTTCAGGCTTTATTCCCGATTTCCAAAACACCACAATATCCCGTACAGTAACTTGAGTGTCTGCAATAATCGGTTCCCCCTGCAAAACTTCAGGATTGCGGGTGACATAGCGAGAAATTCTTGTAGGAGACAGCGAACTGGTCATAACGACCTCATCAAAAAATGTAAACCAGCTTTCATCTTAGCATAGTGGACAGAAGACGCCTATCGGGTATTCTATATTGCTAGATTTGAAGAAGCTATTACGTTTTCGCCGTGTTTATAACTGCTTCATTCACTTAGATATCAAAGATGGAAATAGAGCGATCGCCTTTTACCTTTTGACTTACGCATGGGGGCCGGTGAAACCGGGTTTTTTGGCTGAGAATACGCGTGACAGCCCGCAGATTTCGTCAAAAACCCGGTTTCTTCGATCGCGCCTGGGTAAGTCCTTTTACCCCTTAACTACCGCCCACTGAGTCACCGGCGCAAGCGGCTTCCAACCCTGAAAAGAACCGATCGCCCCTACTCGCTGAATCCCAATTCTAATGAGTTCCCCGCCATAACGATCGTGCCATTGCAAAACTTTAAACTCGCTCTCAACTGTCACCGCATTAACAACTAATCGGCCGCCTTCACCTAAAGCATTCCAGCAAGTTTCCAGCACAGCTTCTGCGGTGACACCGCCGCCGATGAAAATAGCATTCGGTTGAGGCAAATTTGTCAGGGCTTCCGGCGCTGATCCCGCCACAATTTCGAGTTCGGGAACGCCGAAAGTCGAGGCATTTTCGGCGATGTATTGCAGTCGAGTTGGGTGGCGTTCGATCGCGATCGCCCTGCACCGAGGATGACTCCGCATCCATTCGATCGCGATCGAACCGCAGCCCGCCCCCACATCCCAAAGCAACTCTCCGGGAATCGGTGCTAACGTTGACAGAGTAACGGCTCGAACCTCCCGCTTGGTAAGTTGTCCGTCGTGGCGATAAGCAGCATCCGGCAAACCCGCAGTTCGGGGGAGGATAAGAGTTTGTCGATCGGCTGCAACTGCGATCGCGATCGTGTTCAAATCAGCCAAATCCGCTGCATTCCAGGCTGCTGCGACCCCCTCGCTCCGACGTTCCGATCCCGATCCCATCCGCTCGAACACAGTCATCAAACTGCTACCAAACCCCCGCTGTGTCAACAATTGTGCCACCTTTCCCGGCGTGTGTCTGTCAGCGCTCAACACCAGCAAGCGCGCCCCCGGCGAGAAAGCAAGGGCGATCGATGCGATCGGGCGATTTGTCAAACTGAAAGTCTCAACTTGGGCTAATGGCCAACCCAAACGGGCGCAAGCAAGACTAAAAGCCGATGCCGCCGGAATTACAGTCATTTCCGAAATGGGAATCTGGCGCGACAGCGTGACGCCGATGCCGTGACACATGGGATCGCCGCTTGCGAGCACGCACACAGACTGTCCCCGGCGGCGGATGATTTGATCGACTGTTGCTTGTAGGGGCGAAGCCCAAACCAATTTTTCGCGGGTGTCGTCGGTTGGTAGCATTGCGAGGTGACGGGCACCGCCGACAACGACTTGAGATTGAGAGAGGAGGGTAAAGGCGATCGCACTCAATCCCGAAAGTCCGTCTTCGCCAATCCCCACCACCGAAAGCCATTTGTGCATTGCACCCTTACTGCTAATCTCGTTTCCGGCTGCATTGGAATCATCAAACTCGATCGTCATCACTCATTAGTTATTAGTTATTAGTTATTAGTTATTAGTCGTTAATCATATTATGTCCGCTCGAACAACCAGAATAAAATTGGTTTATAGTGAGGACGGAAGTCCTCATAAAACTCGCTCGGACTTCCGTCCTCACTACAAAAGTTATAACGGTTATTTTACCAGACTAGATAGGGAGCATCTCAGTTTTGCTTTTACTCTGGGTGCGATCGTCCCCCTCGCTATATGTATATACTGTGCTGTGCGGGATGCTCGCACTCCAAAAAAACGGTTTTTACTCGCAGCACAGATGCTCCCACTAGATATGTGATATCAAATCCGGTAGCATCGTCCTGTATTCATCTCTGTATTCTCTCCCTCTGCGTTCTCTGCGCCCTCTGCGGTTAAATCATTCCGATGCAACCGGAAACGATATGAATAAAGTCTAAAAAAATATTTTTTCCCAAACAAAAAGCGCCCCTATTTCTAGGAGCGCTTTTTGTCAATCTCAGACTAAAACTTAGCCATTGATAGAAGGAGCAACCAAAGCTACAGGAGTGACTTCACTAGCAGCCAAGTCGAGTGGGAAGTTGTGAGCATTGCGCTCGTGCATTACTTCCATACCCAAGTTAGCGCGGTTGATGACATCAGCCCAGGTATTGATGACACGACCTTGAGAGTCGATAATCGATTGGTTGAAGTTGAAACCGTTCAAGTTGAAAGCCATCGTGGAGATACCCAAAGCGGTAAACCAGATGCCGACTACTGGCCATGCACCTAACAAGAAGTGCAAAGAACGGCTGTTGTTGAAAGAAGCGTATTGGAAAATCAAACGACCGAAGTAGCCGTGGGCTGCAACGATGTTGTAGGTTTCTTCTTCTTGACCGAATTT
>NZ_JAUBUY010000046.1:0-52083 GCF_036705565.1 Microcoleus sp. AT8-B5 | reverse complement strand
AAATTGGGACGTATTCTCCGCTTATAAAGCCAGTTTAGGCTTTGTTTGGGCTTAAAATTTGTTTAAGTCCCGCTAATGTAAACGCGATCGGCGTTGAGAGTTTCGGCCCCGGAGATGCCAAAACTTAGAAAAATTGTATTGCGATCGATAACGTAGGTGATGGGCAGGCTTTCGGAGATTGGATCGAGGGTGCGATCGCGCTTAAGCGTCTGGCTATCCTGCAACCGCTTTGAAGGGAGCGATCGCCTCAACGGATCTCTGATGGTGTACAATCCCGTATCACCAGCACGCCTCAAGAGGACTTTGATTGTCTAATTTTTGCACGTCCAAACAAAAACGAAGTCGCCCCGCGAATATTACACAGCAACTGGCAAAGTAATCACAAATTCCGTACCTTGTCCTATTTGAGAATTCACCTCTATTTTGCCTTGATGCTTGGCAAGGATTTGATAGGAAATAGCCAATCCTAATCCAGTACCTTTGCCGATCGACTTTGTAGTAAAAAATGGGTCAAAAATCTGTTGGACACAGGCTGCTGCAATTCCCGGCCCGTTATCCCGAATCTTGACGGTGACAGTATTGTCGGCTGTAATTTCCGTGCTCACCCAAATCGTTGGCGAATAGCCTTTGTCTTCCTTTTTCACCTCCTCCAGCGCATCTATTGCATTGCTAATAATATTCATAAATACTTGATTCAGTTGCGCGGGATAGCACTCAACCGCAGGCAAATTGCCGTATTGTTTAATAACTTGAATACCTTGTTTGATCCGATGATTGAGAATTACGAGGGTGCTATCAATTCCTTCGTGAATGTCGGCTGATTTCATTTTTCCGTCGTCCGATCGCGAAAAATTCCGCATGGATACGACAATTTCGCGAATGCGATCGGCTCCCATTTTCATCGAAGAGAGGGTTTTTGGCAAATCTTCTCTGAGAAATTCGAGTTCAATGTCTTCGATGCGCTCTAGAATGGCATCTGGTGGGTTGGGATAGTATTCTTGATAGAGAGTTACCAAACCTGCCAAATCTTCGATGTATTGGTTGGCATAGTCAATGTTGCCCCCGATGAAGTTGACAGGATTGTTAATTTCGTGGGCTATCCCTGCCACCATTTGACCGAGAGACGACATTTTTTCGGTTTGAATTAATTGGGATTGAGTTTCTTTGAGTTCTTTTGTATACTCACTAACTCGCTGAATCAATTGATTGAAAGAGACAGCTAAAACTCCTATTTCGTCGTCGGTTGTGACTGGTACTTGCAGGTTAAAATTCGATTCGCGAGCAACTTGCTGAGCGACATTAGTGACTGTTTCGAGGGGTTGGGCGATCGCGCGGCTGGTTTTGTCCGCTAGCGCCGCGGCGATGAGTGCTGAAATTAGCATACTTCCGAGAATAATTCGGTTTCGCAAATTTTCAGATTCTTCTAATGCTTGGGTTCCTTCCTGTTTGTGAATTTCTACTTGAGAAATTAGCTCAGTTAAACGTTGAGCGAGGTTATCTAGTACGATCGCCTCTTGGCCGCTGCTAGTCCTCAACATTTGTAGCTGTGCGGACTCGATGCTGTTGGGGGGCAAATTCCAAACTTCCGCTTCTTTTAACTGCAATTTAATTAGCTGACCGTAGTAATCAATGACGAGGGCAGATTTCTTCAATATAGCGTGCAATGCTGCCTCTTCTGTTGCTAGTCTCTTGGGATGTTCTCGTGCGAAAGATTCAAGTTCTGAAATCAGGATTTTGGCCTGATTGATTTGCCCGACAAAGCGATCGTGTTCGTATTGCAGCCACACGGCGTTTCCCAAAACGACTGGCAATCTCGCCGCGTGCGATCGGGCTTCAAATACGGTATTTTGCAAATTTTGCAGCAGTTGCTGCTGCTGCCCAGCAACATTTACCTGAACTAAAGCTTGCTGGTGAAAGTAGTCTCCCAATCTCAGTCCCGCACCAGTTCCCAAAATCGCTATGCCGATAGCTAAAGCATAGCCATAGCTGATTTTTTGACCGATCCGCAAATAGTTGAATCGTCCTTTTAGCCAACTTATATTAATGTTTGAATGGTGTAACAAGGTTTTTTTAGCAGAGTGTTCTTGCTCTACTTTGCTATCTTGGGGCTGAGTGTGGGTAAATAATAACATTGAAAGCTCCTCCCAAAACAATCAGGAGTAATTGAGCGAATAAATGCAGAAGGCACTTATGCTGAAAGCAGAAAGCTGTTTTGAGTGTTTAATTTTTAAATTTTAAATTTTTAACTCAAAAATCACAACTCAAGACTCAAGGCTTCCCCTAGTATCTCTCTTTTTCGACTAGAGTGTTTGTGATCTATATCAACAATCTATGTGATTATACGCAAATTTACAAAAGTTATGATAAGAGCGATTAGTATTTGTAGTCAGTTGGAACACAAGCCCCAACTACCGGCTCTCCCCGTTTTTCTTTTTCTGCCAGTTCTAGGTTTAATTCCAGCACTTTTGCTAAAATATCGTCGCTGTCAGTAAATCCATAAGCTGCATTACATTCGCGATCGAGCGCTTCATGAAGTTTATAAAGTTGACTTGTGGGTTCTTCAAAAAACTTATTGTAAACTTGAGTAATTCCCCACTGCTTTGCGGACATTTGTTGAGTGCGGTATTGATGCAATTCGACCGCCGTTGCCCGAATTTGCTCTACTGATTTACGAGTCGGTGTCTGGGGAAATGGGAAAGTTTCAAAGCAGGTATTGTGGGTGTATGCGATATCTCCTTTGAGAGTTGATTTTTGAGCGTGCATCCAAATTCGGTGAATGTTAGATGAGAGAATGCCGAGAATATAAAAGTCTTCTGAGGCAACAACTACTGATTTGTCTCCCGGCAGCCAACTAACGGGGGCGGGAATGAAGACAGCCCACTTTGAGACTCTCGGTACAGTGAAGTAGTCAGATAAGGGGGCGATCGCCTTTCTCATTCCTTGATTAGTACGCTTAAATCTCCACCACTTTTCTCGCAGAATAGCTTCGCGGTTTTGCTCGCGTTCAGGTTTAACATGAATCCTAATATGCTCTAGTGGTAGTTCGTAATTGCTAGCTTCTTCAATACTCATATCATTAAAATCAATAATCCAGCGTTCCGGCGTACAATTAGGATTTTTTGCGAGATTTGCCCCCATTGAAAAAAGTTTAAGAACCTCTTGATTTTTCGCATCAGCTTTAATCCAATCATTAACCTGCTGTTGAGTAACAATAAACCCCATTCCCACTGGAATTACACCTTGAAAGCATTTGTTTGAGTTCGCTGACAACCGGGCAGCTTGAGAAACATCAATCGTAGCTTGTAGCGAAGAGTTAATACTTGAAACCGCGAGATTATCTAAATAGTAAACTTTCGGCTTTTCCTTGCTCCAGTTAATCAAACTAACATGAACCTTAGCTTCCCCAGACCAAGGCTGAGTAGAAACGGCTGCATAAATGTAACCGCCATTTTGCGCGACATAATCTAAAGCAGCAGCACGACTTTTACCTTGACTAATTGAATTAGTAGCAACTAAACCAGCCCTGCCATTTAGTTCTAAATTATTGTGAGCAATGCGAAACCAATAAGCACAAAAATCAACCGAATCTTTCACATCAGGAAAGCGTTTAAACACGCGGTCAATATATTCATCTCCCAGGGCAATTCTCATGTGCTTTCCGCCTAAAAACGGAGGATTCCCGATAATCGCGTCAGCCTTTACCCAATCAGTAAATAAAGCATCAGCACAGACAATATTTTTATCCAAAGTATCCAAAGGCAGAGAAGGTTCTTTCAATCCCAAATTGTCGATCGCCACCTTGCGGCCAATCATCAACGTCACTCGCGCCAACTCCACCGCAAACGAGTTAATATCCATGCCGTAAAATTGCAGCGGCGTGACTAAATTCATATAACCTCTTGTACCGTCGAACTCGTTTAGCTTATCTAAAAGTAACTTTTCAACTTGCTTGAGTTCCTGATAAGCTACATACAGAAAATTACCCGAACCACAAGCCGGATCTAGGACGCGATAGCGACCTAATTCTTGGTGCAGATTTTGCAGTTTGGCTACGGTATTTGCAGCGTTAATTCGCTCTTCCCAGTAATAGCTAATTGTGGGCAAAACAATGCGACGAATGTCTCCCTCAGTAGTAAAGTGAATCCCGTAAGCGCGGCGCTGTTTTTTATCTGTTTTCAAAGCGGATTCAAAGATATTGCCAAAAATAGAAGGGCGTACCTGACTCCAATTTTGTTCGGCACAAACTTCTAATATTTTCAACTCTCCCTGTTGCAGTTCAATGGGGTGTATTTCCGAAAATAATCCGCCGTTGAAATACTCGACTCCTTCATAACGTCCTGCGGGCGTGACTCCCTGCTGATTCATTGCTTGAAATAAGCCGCCCAAGACATCGTAAGAACTTGCTCCTTCTAGGCAATCTTTGACGCAGCGAGTAAAGAATGCCGGCGGCAAAAGTCCTCTATCTTCGGCAAACATTGCTAAGACGCACTGCAACACAAATCGCTGGGCCTGAAACTGATTAAATTTAGCAAATTTGCGCTCTTGGCCGCGATCGATTAACATTTCCAGCAGCATCCCCATTCTGCTAGCAGCTTTTTCGGTAATCTCGACTTGGTTGTTTTTGAATATGGGGCGGCGGCTGGTAGATTCCATGAAGGCAAAAGCGGGCGATCGCGCGGGCAATTGCTTTAGGGATATAATGTCTACAGGCTGATCCGGCTGAAGGTCGAAATCGTAAATGTGAAACTCGTCAAAATTGCACATCATCACGTAGCGCGGGCGATCGTCTTTTTTGAGGCGAATATAATAGCGTTCTGTTTGGGTGCGGTGTTCTCTTTTAGTCAAATCTTCACCGCGCTTTTTCATTTCAATCAAAACGTGCTTTTTCCACACCAAATCAGCAAATCCGAGTTGACCTTTTTTGCTGCTTTTTTCTATGCGTTCCTCATAGGTTGCGCCGGCTTCTAATGCCCCCTCGTGGCCGAAAGCCCGAAAGAAGCGGTCTAAAAATACCTGTGCTTGTCCTTTTTCATCGCCTGTAATGTGTTGTTGGCAGTAGGTGACGAATTTTTGGAGGCTTTCAGGGGTGGCTGGCATGGGAGGATAATTTAAAACGCATATTAATTAGTATAATCTGGTTAGAAGTTACGCAGCGATCGCTTAAAATTTCGATACTCCCTAGCCTTTTTTAAAGAGAGTAGAATTGATTCATACTTCCTTGGCCCGCCATGCCCGCCATGCCCGCCATGCCCGCCAGGGACTGAAGTCCCTGTCTAATAGCAAAAGTCGGTTGAAACCGACTGAAATACAGGACTTACGCACAGCAAGCAAATACTAACTTTACAGTCCTCATAGCGAGGACTTTCGCTTTGAGGCAGGGAATTCATTCCCTGCCGGACTATCGGACTGTCGGAATATCAAACTACATCAGTGACCGATCATCCAAGGCCGTCCCCCTCGGTGTTCGCGATTCCGCTGCGGTTTAGGTTCCTCAGAACGCTTAACTACCTCCGGTTCCCGATTTTCTTGACCTTTCAACCGCAGCTTTCCAGTTAGAATCATCGGCGGCGAAAAGATGCGTTTAGCAACAGTTTCGCAACTCGGACAAAGCACCGGTGTATCTGCTTCTGCAAGAGGGCGCCACTTATCAAAAGTGCCGCAAGTTTCACACTTAAAATCGTAGAGAGGCATATCAATTTTTGATTGCTGATACTAACAGGACTTAGGCAAAGAAACCGGGTTTCTCTGCAAAATCGTTGGTTGATAACTAGAGATTTACGAAGAAACCCGGTTTCTGACCTCGACGTGCGTCCAGGACTGTAATTAAGACGGCAGAATATCCATCTGGAAAATTTCTGTCGGTAAAGCAATCGTGCAGCAAGCATTAGGAATATCCACAATGCCGCTGATGCGACCCTCAACCGGAGCACAGCTTAACAGTAAATACGCTTGTTCTCCGGTAAAACCAAACTTTTTCAAATATTCGATCGCATTCAAACAAGCTCGGCGATAAGCAACGTGGGCATCCATATAATACTGCTGACCCGTAAATTCATCAACAGAAATCCCTTCAAAAACGAGGTACTCAGAATAGCGGGGTTCCACCGGCCCGGGTTTGAAAATCGGGTTGACCATCGCGTATTTATCCATGCCACCTTTGATAATATCAACGTGGAGGTCGATGTAACCCGACATTTCAATTGCCCCGCAGAATGAAATTTCCCCGTCTCCTTGAGAAAAGTGAATATCTCCCATCGAAAGTTTCGCGCCTTCGACATAAACCGGGAAATAAATCCTCGAACCCCGCGACAGGTTTTTAATATCGCAATTGCCGCCGTGTTCGCGGGGAGGAACAGTGCGCGCCGCTTCTGCCGCCACTCGCTCGAATTCTGCCCCTTGCAGCGACCCCAAAACAGCATTTTTGGGGTTCGGCAGTGCTGCTAAAGGCGGCACTCTATCGGGATTTGTGGCTACTAATTCCGCTTCCCGTTTGTTCCATTTATTCAACAATTCCTGAGAAGGAGCGCAGCCGATTAAACCCGGATGAGTAATCCCAGCAAACCTGACTTTTGGTATGTGTCGGGAAGCGGTATAAATTCCCTGAAAATCCCAAATTGCTTTAGCAGCAGTCGGAAAATGTTCGGTCAAGAAACCGCCGCCGTTTTCTTTAGCAAAAATTCCCGTAAAACCCCATTCGTCCCCTTGCAAAGCCCCGATATCGAGGATATCGACTACTAAAATATCCCCGGGCTGCGCGCCGTTAACGTAAATTGGCCCGCTCAAAACGTGAACTACTGTTAAGTCTACATCGCGAATGTCGTCGGGATTGTCGTCATTTTTAATTTGTCCGTCTGTCCAGTCTTTGCACTCGATGCGAAATACATCGCCGGGATTGACGGAAACTACTGCTGGAATATCTGGATGCCAGCGATTGTGACCGACTAATTCCTGTTCGGACATCGGTTTGGTCAAATCAACTTTGAAGAGAACTTGAGGCATATTCTGCACTCCTCTAGTTACTGATTTTTACATGGTACGCGCATCTTCGCCGATCTGATGGTTGATAAATGTAAATTCTTATACTAATAAGTGGAGAAACCAAAAATATTTCCGATAACGATTATCATTATTTAACTAATTGGAGGGAAGCGCCGCAGTCGTGGTATGTTTTTGATAGTGAATGTTTTTAAATTAAAAAATTAGTGACTGAAAATTTGACCAAACAACATATAGATCAAGTTGAAACTGGATGGCACGGCCACCTCAATTTAGTCTACGCTAACCGCAGCGGTGCAACTCAAATCATTCACAATCAAATGCAAGCACCCCTCAAGGTGCAGCGCCCGTTTTATCCTGAAGGGAAAGAGATTTGCCACAGCGTCATCTTGCACACGGCTGGGGGAGTTGTCGGGGGCGATCGACTTTCGGGCCATTTTCACCTCCAAGCCAACGCCAAAGCCTTGATTACCACGGCCGCCGCTGGTAAAATCTATCGCAGCAGCGGACTAGAATCACAACAAAATATTGACATTAAACTAGAATCTGGTGCTAATTTAGAATGGCTGCCCCAAGAAACTATAGTTTTTGATGGCGCCATATATCGGCAAAATTTGCGGGTAGAATTAGCACCAACAGCGAAGATTTTACTGTGGGAAATTACCAGATTTGGACGCAGTGCTAGGGGCGAAAAGTTCTTGTCGGGAGAATGGATCTCGCACACCGAAGTCTGGCAACAAAACAGTCCTTTATGGATTGATAGACAATTGCTAAAAGGTGGAGAAAAAATGCTCGAAAGTCCTCACGGCCTCGCAGGAAAACCCGTAGTCGCCACCCTCGCTTGGGTAGGCGAACCCGTAACCACAGAAGTCGTCGAAAAAGTGCGAGATTTGCCATCTGAGGCAACAATTTATCCTGGTAATTCCACCGTCGGCGTGACTCGTATTCCTAACGGTTTGCTGTGCCGATATCGCGGTACATCCACAACTGCAGCGAGAGACTGGTTTGTCAGCATTTGGCACTTGCTGCGCTTGTCTTTTTCAGAACGCCCTTGCTGTTTGCCCAGAGTTTGGATAAAATAGGATGATATTTGAGTTTCAATCTATAGTTGCCCTCCTAACTAGATTATTCATCTCTCTCTTCTGGAGACTCTGCGCCCTCTGCGCCCTCTGCGGTTTAATCATTCTTAATCATTCAGCAACAACCGTAAACGATATCATAACCAAATAATGCGATCGCACTTACAAGAATAAAAATGCAACTCACCCCCCAAGAAAAAGACAAACTGCTGATTTTCACCGCCGCCCTGGTAGCAGAGCGCCGCAAACAAAGAGGTTTAAAATTAAACTATCCAGAAGCACTAGCCTACATTTCCGCCGCCATTTTAGAAGGAGCCAGAGATGGCCTCACCGTCGCCGATTTAATGAGTTACGGAACAACTCTCCTGACGCGGGAAGATGTGATGGAAGGGATAGCAGAAATGGTGCATGAAGTCCAGGTTGAGGCGACTTTTCCCGATGGAACTAAGTTGGTAACAGTCCACGATCCGATACGTTAAAAAATCAACCACATAGACTCAGAGGAGGAAAAGATGATTCCCGGAGAAATGATTGTTTCAGCAGGCGAAATAGAATTAAATGCAGGGCGTAAAATACTACGGTTGCTGGTAGGAAATAAAGGCGATCGACCCATTCAAATCGGTTCCCACTATCACTTTTATGAAGCCAACGAAGCCTTAGAATTTAATCGAGAACAAACAAAAGGAATGCGGTTGGATATCCCCGCAGGTACAGCAGTCAGGTTTGAACCGGGAGATGAAAGGGAAGTGCAATTAGTGCCGTTTGTTGGTAGTCGTCAAGTCTACGGCTTCAATGGAAAAGTGAATGGTGAGTTAGATGGATGAGATTTTTAGAGGGACGAGACTTTTTGGCCGAACTTAAAAAGAATAATTAGTAGGAGGATAATTCGATATGCCCGATCAAATTAGATTGTGGGAAATATCAAAGGATAAATTGAATGAAATTACCGAATCTAAGTTAGACTTAGAATTTCGTTTGGAAACCTGGCTAGATAATGATATTTCCCTCCTAGCAGATGATCTCTTAGTAATTGGTCGGCAAGTGATTACTGATTATGGTGGAAAACTTGACCTTTTATGTATAGATAGGTACGGAGATTTAGTCATTGTTGAGTTAAAGAAGGACAAAACATCAAGAGAAGTAACAGCACAAGCCTTGGATTACGCCTCATGGGTTAAGGATTTGTCAAAGGAGAGAGTTACAGAAATTGCCAATGCTTATTTACTGACTAAAAATGGCAGTAACTTAGAAGATGCTTTCTGTGATAAATTTAGCTCAGAATTCCCTGATATTTTGAATTATCAGCACAACATTATAATTGTAGCTGCACAGATAGATATTATTTCTGAAAGGATTATTAAATACTTGTCAGAAACTTATGGTGTGAGAATCAATGTCGCAACATTCCAGTATTTCCGTGACTCAAGCGGTAGAGAGTTACTAGCAAGAAAAATGTTTATCGAGCCTGAAATAAAACCTGTAAATATATCAAAAAAAAATCCCACTTTGACCCTGGAACAATTACTTGAAATAGCAGATAGCAATGAATTTGGAAAAGTCTATAGACTACTTTATGACGAAGTTGTACCAGATATATTTTGGATAAATACAACAACAAAAGGTCTGGCATTGAGAGAAAGAAGTCAAAATGGCAAACTTATCTTAAATCTTTTGTTAACTGAAAGCACGCCTAGGAATGGTCTAAAAGTTAAGGTATACATAGATAGAATTTCAAACTATTTAAACATTGATGCAGAAGAGTTTGCTAATTTGTTGCCTAACTATCAAGAAATAGAACAAAATGATTCCTTTGGTTTAATTGCTGAAGGATTCTTTAAAACAGAAGAACAGGTGAACCAGTTTGTGGGAAAATTAAATCAAGTAAGGAGCTAATTAATATGAGTTACAGAATGGATCGCCGCGCCTACGCGGAAACCTTCGGGCCGACAACGGGCGATCGCGTCCGGTTAGCCGATACAGAATTATTCATAGAAGTTGAAAAAGACTTCACAACCTACGGGGATGAAGTTAAATTTGGCGGTGGCAAAGTTATTCGCGACGGCATGGGACAGTCGCCTATTTCTAATGCGGACGGCGCTGTTGACACGGTAATTACTAATGCTTTAATATTAGATTGGTGGGGAATTGTTAAAGCAGATGTTGGGATTCAAGACGGGAAAATTTACAAAATTGGTAAAGCCGGAAATCCTTACATTCAAGATAGGGTAGATATTATTATCGGGCCTGGTACTGAAGTAATTGCCGGTGAAGGAATGATTCTGACTGCTGGGGGAATTGACACTCACATTCACTTTATTTGTCCGCAGCAAATTGAAGTGGCGATCGCCTCTGGAATCACGACAATGATCGGCGGCGGCACTGGCCCCGCAACGGGTACAAACGCCACAACCTGCACTCCTGGGCCTTGGCATATGTACCGAATGCTGCAAGCAGCCGACGCTTTCCCGGTAAATCTAGGGTTTTTAGGTAAAGGAAATAGCAGTCAACCCCAAGGATTAGTCGAACAAATCTTTGCCGGTGCAATGGGTTTGAAACTCCACGAAGATTGGGGAACTACACCAGCAACGATCGACACTTGTTTGAGTGTCGCTGACGAGTACGATGTGCAAGTTGCAATTCACACCGACACTCTCAATGAAGCGGGATTTGTGGAAGCTACAATTGCCGCATTTAAAAATCGCGCTATTCACACTTACCACACGGAAGGTGCTGGCGGCGGACACGCACCGGATATTATTAAAGTGTGCGGACAAGCTAATGTTTTGCCCTCGTCAACTAACCCGACTCGCCCTTACACTGTCAATACTTTAGAAGAACATTTAGATATGTTGATGGTTTGCCACCATTTGGATCGAGGCATTCCTGAAGATGTGGCTTTTGCTGAGTCGAGAATTAGAAGGGAAACTATTGCTGCTGAGGATATTTTGCACGATTTAGGTGCGTTTAGTATGATTTCTTCTGACTCGCAGGCGATGGGAAGAGTGGGAGAGGTGATTATTCGGACTTGGCAAACGGCACATAAAATGAAAGTGCAGCGGGGGAATTTACCCCCCCTAACCCCCCCTTATCAAGGGGGGGAAACAAGAGGGATAACCCCCCCTTACCAAGGGGGGGAAACAGAGGGGATTAATGACAATTTTCGGGTGAAGCGGTACATTGCGAAATATACAATTAATCCGGCGATTACTCACGGAATTAGTCAGTATGTCGGTTCGGTGGAAGAGGGGAAATTGGCGGATTTGTGTTTGTGGCGGCCGGCTTTTTTTGGGGTGAAACCGGAACTGGTAATTAAAGGAGGGGCGATCGCCTATGGGCAGATGGGAGATGCTAACGCCAGCATTCCGACGCCGCAACCGGTGCATATGCGGCCGATGTTTGGCAGTTTTGGCGGTGCGATTGGGGCGACTTGTCTGACGTTTGTTTCCCAAGCTGCGCGCGATCGAGACATTGCCGCACAGCTTGGTTTGCAAAAGCCCACTGTAGCAGTTTCCGGCACACGACAAATTAGTAAAAGAGATATGAAACTCAACGATTATTTGCCACAAATGGAAGTCGATCCAGAAACTTATGAAGTCAGGGCGGATGGGGAATTGTTAACTTGCGAACCGGCAACAGTTTTGCCAATGGCGCAGCGGTACTTTTTGTTTTAACTGATATTTTGCACCATTTTCAGCAACAGGCAAGATTCCTGTTCCACAAAATATAAATTTTCTTGTGGAACAGGCACCATTGTCAGCAACAGGCTTTCCGGCCTGTTCCACAACATATAAATTTTCTTGTGGAACAGGCACCATTGTCAGCAACAGGCTTTCCGGCCTGTTCCACAACATATAAATTTTCTTGTGGAACAGGCCGGAAAGCCTGTTCCTAAAAAGCTAATTGACACTGTGCAATATCTCAGTTTTAACCGATTATACAATCATGTAGGGGCGGGTTTTACCAACAATATTTGCCAAAAACCGACTATCTCAAAAACCCGCCCCCACCCAACGGCAAATTTTCATCTTACTTCATTCGGGATGTAATTTATTGTTAGAAAAATTGAGCGATCGCACTATCAAACCCTGACACAAAAACCAAAAATAAAGTGCAATATTAATCCCGCTCAACAGCTTCGGTATTCCCTCCAGCAAGCTCGAAACAATCTCGTTTTTCAAAGGCAGCGCTTCTGCAAAAAAGGCAACAAATAACAAACCAACGCCACTCAGCAGTAAAGGATAGGGAGTCGAGCGAATTTGTCTCCGAAAAGCTAATCCGTATGCAATTGCCAGCACCGCGTAAAATATGACAATTGTCGCTTTCGGGAAACCCGCACGTCCCAGATGAACGTGGGTGCGAAAAACTTCATTGAACAGAAAGCAACCTGCAAACAGTGCCGAATATAAAATAAATCGATTTTCTGGGCGATCGGGTTGAATAATTCTCAGCAATCCAAAGGTAAAAGCGCACACCATTACCGATAAATAAAATAACATTTGAAACGCCAAGAAAAAGAAACCTGCACCCGGATACGTGGCAGAACAAGGCGGCAAAAACAACCCTTTTACCGAAGAACCAAATAAAGTCAGACACGCCGTCACTAGCCCTACTAACACTAAAGTTAGACCGTTGAAAAACAATACAGTTCTGTAATTTGCCATAATTAATAACTAAGAAATAACAACTAACAATAGTATATTGCCCGTCAAACTATTTTTTTGCCTTAGTGCGGATTCAGCAAGGTGCATGACAACACCAACTGCACGCTAAACAGCGCAGATGTTTTGTGAATTTATACGGATTGCTGTGCGTGCATCTGTGGCTAATAATCTTCTGAGGCAGCTATAGCAATGCTAAATGACTCGTAAATTTTTTACCCCACCCCAACCCTCCCCTTAGCAAGGGGAGGGAGTAAGAAATTCACAGTCGCTAAGGCAGGTAAGATGCCCCCACCACGGGAAGTTTTATTTTTATTTATTATTACCTAAAACTCAGGAGAGTCTTAATCGCTCGGTAAACTCAATTTTAATACCTGTCCAACTGATACCTCGTGCTTGTGCGTCGCTACTACCACCGCACCTTCTAATCGCGGATCGTAACATCCAACCCAAGCTGCAGGATGACATTCGTGCACTAAATACCCGTACAGCCAAATTGCTCCTCTACCTTCAATGACAATTCCTTGGCTTAATTGAACGTGTTGAGGAAGTTTCAAACCTTGTAAATCATCGGGTGTGATGATACCGTCTTGAGTTGTAATTCGCAAGCGCAAATGTTGGTAAGCTAAACCGTCTTGAGTTTGATTGGGGATTATTTTTAATTCAATAGGATTCATTGGATGCACAAATGTTGAATGCTGCGATAAAATCATATCATGTCCGGTAGTATGGGCGGGGGCGGGTTTATTATATTGTAGATTATGGGCAATTATTGTTGGTGAACCCGCCCCTACAAAATTTAACATCATACAAGTCCGAATCAAACAGACATGATTTCATCTACCTTTTTAGGGTAAATTGGGAATCCGATCGCCCACTTTCAATCCCAATTGGGCCGCCCTTCCGCCTCTGAGTTCAATCACTCCGTCAACGGGAACATCCGGGCCGTAGTTGGGGCAGGTTTCGCTCAAACACGGCGGTACGTTAGGAATTATCGCCTGCACGACGCCTTCCCGCAGAAAAACCATATCGAGTTCAATAAACACGTTTTTCATCCAGAAACGCACGTTTCGCGGGGGTTCGATCGGGAAAAGCATTCCCCTGTCGTCTGGCAATTCTGTGCGAAACATTAAACCTGTCGCTTGTTCTTGGGGAGTTTGCGCCACTTCTAGTCCGATCCTCTGCGAGGGCTGCGCTAACGCGCGATCGGCTATAATCGTGTTAACAGAAATTGGCAAAAGCTGACCCCTATCTAGTCCGCCAAACAGCGACATAAAGTTGGATTCTGTCAGATTAGAATTTCCCAAAACAACTCCTAAATAATCACCAGAGTTTTTATCTTTCATAATAGTTTGGTTGTTGGAAACAGAAAGCTCTAAATCGCTAAACTTCATGCCTTCTGTCAAGACAATTTTATCATTGCCGTTGCCAAAATCGGTAATTATATCGGCTTCACTAATAGTAGATGCGGCGGCGGTTTTTTCCATCACAAATAAATCCTCCCCCGCGCCTCCTGTCAAGAGATCCCTGCCTTCGCCTCCTATTAGCAAATCCTGACCCCGATCGCCAAAAATCCCATCTTCACCTTGTCCTCCATAGATTGTATCGCTTCCTTGCCCGCCAGACAGCGTATCAGCGCCTTCATTTCCTGCTAGCAAGTCATTTTCCCGATCGCCAAAAATTCGGTCGTTTCCCCCCAAACCTTGAATAGTATCATTACCCGCAAATCCTCTAATCGTATCGTTGCTGAGAGTTCCCGCGAGAAAATCGAAGCCAAAAGTACCGTCGATGTTAACCATTTTGCGTTTAAGGATGGGTTTAATAGAAGGAAGATTTGGCGATCGGCATCCGCCAACCGGTACCAAAAGCTCGATCGCTAATTTTCAAACCTGGGGCTGCTTGCCGCCGCTTAAACTCCGCTTGCCTGACTAATTTTACTACACGTTTAACCACGGCTTCATCGTGTCCAGCAGCGACAATTTGTTGAACCGATTCGTGATGTTCGATCGACCGCTGCAAGATGTCATCCAAAACATCGTAATCCGGCAAAGAATCTTGGTCAATTTGTCCAGGCTTCAGTTCAGCACTAGGCGGTTTAGTAATAATATTAACCGGAATAATTTCCTTTCCCTGGGGCGGGTACGGGGGTGGGTAGGGAGAGGGCGGGCACGGGGGCACCGCCCCTACATATCCGCCAGAATTCAGCCACCTACAAAGCGAATAAACGCGAGTTTTCGGCACATCGGAAATCACCGCCAATCCCCCATTCATATCGCCGTAGAGGGTGCAGTAACCCACCGCCATTTCCGACTTATTGCCAGTCGAAAGTAGCAAATGTCCGAACTTATTAGAAATTGCCATCAACAGATTGCCTCGAATCCGCGATTGAATATTTTCCTCAGCAATGCCGAAAGTTGTGTTGACAAACAAATCGGCGAGAGTGCGATCGTAAGTTTTCATCAAATCGTCGATCGACAACATTTCGATCGCGATGCCCAGATTTCGGGCTAATTCCAAAGCATCATTAACCGAATGATCCGAACTATAAGGAGAAGGCATCAACACCCCTAGAACATTTTCGGGCCCGATCGCGCAACTGGCGATCGCAGCCACCAAAGCCGAATCTATCCCGCCACTCAAACCGAGTACAACCTTAGAAAAACCGCACTTGCGGACATAATCTCGCACTCCCAAAACCAAAGCAGCCCAAATTTCGGCATCTCCAACCGCCGGATAAAAACTCAAATCAGTTGTGGAACGGGCATCTTGCCCGTTCCCGCTGCCAACGCCACTGCCGATCGAACCTAGTTTTTGTCGTCCTTCACCTAATCCCAAATCAGTTGTGGAACGGGCATCTTGCCCGTTCCCGCTGGCAACTAAATCTTGTTTAGCTGCATCATATTCCAGCACCGCAAAATCCGTTTCAAAAGAAGCTAATACCTGAATTAAATCACCCTTTCGATTCACAGCAAAACTGCTGCCGTCAAAAATAATATCGTCATTTCCTCCTATTTGATTAGCATAAATAATCGGTATCCCGCAGCGGATGACGCTGTGCTGCAACATAGCCGATCGCACTCCCCGCTTCAGAGCAGAATAAGGCGATGCCGACAAATTCACCACTAAATCTACACCCAATTTTGCCAAATCGGAAACAGGATCGCCCGCGTAACTGCGTTTACCCCAAAACTCCTCATTGTTCCACAAATCTTCACAGATTGTCACGCCGATTTTGACTTCGCCAATAGAAAAGTAATTGCTGTTTTCTCCCGGTTCAAAATATCTATCTTCATCAAATACATCATAAGTAGGCAACAAGCGTTTATGAAAAACTTGTTTGACCACGCCATTTTGCAACAAAACAGCGCTATTAAACAATGATTTTCCGCCTAGTTGAACAGCATTAGCATTAGGTAAGGCAGTGCCTGCTATGACTGCCAACTCCGGCGGCAAAGCTTGCGCCAGTTGCAGCAACTGTGCACCTGCATCTGCAATGAAACTCGGATTGATTAACAAATCGCGCGGCGGATAACCGATCAGGGAAAGTTCCGGTGTTAGCAATAAGTTTGCGCCCTCAACCTCAGCTTTTTTCGCAGCCTCCAGAATTAGGTTGGAGTTGCCCAAGATATCACCAATAGTAGGGTTGAGTTGTGCGATCGCAATTTTCATCTCACCAAATCACCTAATAAATATTGCTAACAGTCCGCCCGCGCGGACTCACTTTCCTATAGTCCTAGATTTGAATGTAGCGAAAGATTACTTGGATTTGTAATGTTTCAACTCTTCCTCAATATAATAATTTACCAAATCCCGGTAAATATTTTCAACCACATCAGGATTCAAACCCGATTGTTGAGCCCACTCGCGCCGCTGCTGTAACATATCGTGAAAGCGATCGAACGATTTAACGCTAGCTTCACTCGTTTTGAACCTTGCTGCAGCGATGACGTATTGAAATCTCTTGCTCAAAGCCTCGATCACTTCTCGATCGATGATATCAATTTCCTCCCGAACTTCGTGAATATTAGCGCATTCATCTGGATCTTTCATAGTCCGTACTCCTTAATAGCTTCTATTCTCATGTTACTAAATTGCTCCCCGAATGTCATCCAATAAACAGCTAGATAAACACCAGAGGCTTATTTTTGAAAGGAGCAAAAGCGGTCGCATCAAAGCGGTACAAACTAGCAGGGCGGCCCGCCCCGCGCGAAACCTTAACACCGGTATCGCACAAAAAACCCAATTTCAACAATCGAGCTCTAAAATTAGAATAATCAGAAAAATTTTCCCCCAAAATAGTTGTATAAAGTTGATACAAATCGCTCAAAGTAAAAAGTTCCGGCAACACTTCAAAAGCTACCGGGCTGTATTCAAGTTTGTTACGCAGTCGCCGATATCCGTATTCGAGAATTTGATTGTGATCGAAGGCCAGCTTAGGAACTTGTTGCACGGGATACCAAGCAATGCCGCCGACGCGGTGGCCCACACCCGCGACTACACTCCCAGCAATTAACTCAGCTTCCTCAAAACGAACCAAAGCAAAATAACTCACCGAAAGATAGCGATTGCCCCTGGTAATTTCCCGAGGATCGCGCCCCGGTTCTCCGAAAGTATACAATTGCTCCAGATACAAATTTTTTACCCGAATTTTCTCAGACAAAATCCGGTAAGCCGCATTTTCAAGAGACTCTCCGTGTCGCACCAAAGTACCGGGAAGACTCCAAGAATCGATAAACGGTTCGTCTGGCCGCATTAGCAACAGCACCAACAAGCGGTTCTGCACGGTATCGACGGAAAAAATAACATTATCTACTCCTACTTTAAAGTCAGCTAATGAGCAACCCTCGCTCTTGTTTGTGCCTCGTGCCATGCGTACAAATGCTCCCTATGGATGTAATCTTCGATGGTGGGAGTCAGAGCTTCCCTGTCTCCTTTTTCCCGATAGGAAGTAGAAGAAACATTGGGAGCACTCAAAGATGCGATCGCCACCTCTGCACCCATGCGCCTCAACTGCCACAAATCTAATTGTTCTGATGGATAACCGGGTCGCGGTACTATCAGCAAGTCCACTTGTTTTAACAATTGTTCAAATTTGTACCAGCGAGACAGTTGCCCCACCAAGTCCGAACCTATTACCAGCGTCAAATCTGCATTCGGCCACAGCAATTTTGCTTGTTCCACAGTTTCCACAGTCCTCGGACTGCTGAGTTCTGGATGCAAGCAAAGATTGTGTCTGGGCGAATTAATTTCTTGAATCATTAACAGCAGCATTGCCGATCGGTGTTCTAGAGAAGTTTGGTGCGACTTAAAAGGATTGTCCGACGCCCAAACTGCTACCCAATCAAAATGTTGCGAAAGCCAACTCAGAATTGTTTTATGTCCCGCTGTTGGTGGATCGGCACTGGTTCCAAAAAGAGCAATCTTCTGCATAGGGAATCGGTAATTGTTGACTGTTGACTGTTGACTGTTGACTGTTGACTGTTGACTGTTGACTTCAATCTAAAATCTAAAATCTAAAATCTAAAATCGATTGACTCTTTTTCGTTTTTTCGGTGAGACTCTGCAAATCTGTAGAAATTTCCACTGACGGCGAAATCGGGTTGTCAAGTTGACGAGTTTCGGGTCGAAGACTGGCGACAGAAGCAGCAGTGCGTTTGGCGATATCCTCCAAACTTTCCTGGTTCTTGACTCGTTTTCCCTCCTTGAAAACCAACTCCATTAATGGTAAGTAAGAATCGCAATTGTGAATAGTTTCTCCCGACAATCCTAAACAATCTCCGAGAATTTGCCCATTTTCAATATGTCTAAAAATTTGCTTTCTTCCTGGATATGTTACCTTGCCGCTTGCCTCTTTCATCACCGGAATTCCGTCAATTTCCACCAACTTATAAACACCGTTGACAGGGGAACCGCTGACTAACTTGGTTCCCAAACCGTAACCGTCAATGCAAGCACCGCTACTTTTTAATTTAGCAATTTCTCGATCGTCCAAATCGCCACTAGCAAAAATTGGAACCCCAGGCAGGATCGATCGAACTTCCCGCGACAGCACCGCCAAATCGCCCGAATCCAGCCGCACGCCTTCCAACTGCATTTCACCGCTGTTTACTCGATCGGCCAACATCCGCGCCGCCCCCACAGTATCATAAGTATCGATCAGCAGTGGCGCCCCCGGAAAATAGCGGTGAAAAGCTGCAAACGCCTGATTCTCGCTGCCTTCGAGGGCGGCAACAGCCATTACCAAAGCATGGGCGATCGTACCGACAGGTTTGCGGCCCAACTTCAAAGCAGCCAAAACATTAGAAGTTCCGTCGAATCCCGCAGCCAGAGCAGCCCTAGCCGCCCAAACAGCAGCTTGAGGCCCAAAAGCCCTGCGCGTCCCGAATTCCAGCAACTTAGCCTCCGGGCCCGCCACATCCCGCAGCCGCGCTGCCCGCGTCGCAATCAAAGTTTGATAATTTATGGCATTCAATAAATAAGTTTCCACTAACTGAGCCTGCCACAGAGGAGCCTCAATTCGCAGCAGTGGCTCATTGGCAAAAACCGCCGTCCCCTCCGGCACCGCCCAAACATCGCCAGTAAAACGGGCTGTGGCGAGTAAAGTCCAAAATCGTTCCGGGGCGCCGGCAAAAATCCCAGTGGACTGCAAAGCCTCAATTTGCGACTGAGAAAACCGAAATTTCTCCAAATAATCGATAACTTGAGCCAAACCCATCGCGATCGCGTAGCCAAAACCTTCTGGCAGCCTGCGCGCGAACAACTCAAAACTCGCGGCCCGCCCGTCGAGCCCTTCCCCGACGTAACAAGCGGCCATCGTTAGCTGGTAGAGATCGGTCAAAAGGCTGTAATCTGCTGAAGAAACCGTTAGTTCCTGGTCTTCTAAGATTTCTTCAAAACCTGTGAGCTGCAGGCTTTCTGTGGTAGTTTTCATAAAAAAAACCCCGGACAAACTTCTTTTTCTTAATTATAGTGACAAACACCATATCTTTTTGTAAATATTTGATGAAGATTGCAGATATTTGTCGGATAAATTCGCTTATAATGCCCTTTGATAGCGGATCTCGGTTAATTTGTACATTAATATTATGGTAAATTCAATATAAATATTGAATTTAACAAACTCAGAATTAAGCACAAACACTCAAGCGTTCCGGGTTTTTTGCGAAAATATTTCGTTGCAGCCTTTGAATAGAGTTAGAAAACCCGGTTTCTGACCGTCGGGAGGGCGATCGCGAGTGCTGGAGTTGAGCGAGGAAATAATCTACCAGCAAAAGGTCGATCGTCCAAAAATGCGTAATTTCTTAAACCTTCAGCTTGCTTTATTGTTGCAGACCAATAAGTAATTCAAATAAATATTGCTAAACTCATCCACAGCCCAAAAATCAGAGTAATATTAAAAGTATCAGAACTCAGACAAGAGAGGCAGATTCTATGAATCTTTCTAAATCTTTGGCAAACGCGATGCGTTACGTTTCGGAAGCAGCGGTGCGGATTTTTAGCCCCAGCGATGACAACTATCCCAATAGTGGAGTTCAACCTTTTGAGGGTAAGCTCTCCAAAAGTGCTAAATCCAAAGAATGAACAGCCATTCCCACAGTTTATAGCGAGTTCGGCACAGGCATTCAGTTTAACAGTCAACGGTTAACAATTAACTGTTGACTGTTAACTTTTGAGTTTTGATTTTGACCGAAAGCATCCAGGATACCCGCCACGTGATTCATTCCTTCGCAGACTCAGGACGGAGAAATCAAAAACCTGTATCCGATGAAGCTTGCCGAACGTATTTATCTCGCGCAAGTCAATGCTTCAATCTAAAATCTAAAATCTAAAATCTAAAATCGATTGACTGTTAATAGTAATTGTATGTGCGGTTTCCCTTCGTTCTACCCAAGCTACAATTACCAATCACCAATTACACTGAACTTCCCCAATTTACCAAACAAAGGCATATTCAGTGTAGAGTAAGCTTTTTAAAGATTTTGGCGCCCGGTTTACTGCGTATAAATCAGAGAAACACC
Organism: Microcoleus sp. AT8-B5; assembly: GCF_036705565.1. Taxonomy (NCBI): domain Bacteria; kingdom Bacillati; phylum Cyanobacteriota; class Cyanophyceae; order Oscillatoriales; family Microcoleaceae; genus Microcoleus; species Microcoleus sp. AT8-B5. Next base: position 31,332 of record NZ_JAUBUY010000046.1, on the reverse strand, counting down.
AAGCAAATCTAGAGCCTTTTGTTGCACTGGGGTTGGTTTAGTAATCTTATCAAAAACAAAACTAGCACCCTTAATAGTTGATTGAATTTGATTGTGAGCTAGAGTACCCAAATCCGCTAGTAACTAACCTTTAGTTGAGGAGATAACCTGAACTTTTGGCTAGGTATCGCAGAGCGCATACAAATATATACTGGTAACACTCTCTGGCAATGACTAAAGCCTGCGTGCCATGCCTGAGTTTCTCCAAGCGATCGCAGCCTATGTTTGAGGGAAACACCTAGCCAAAAGTTGAGGATTTTATCTCACAGATTCTGAGTCGCAAGCTGACTATTTGGCTAAGTTAATACTCAACTAAAAGCTAGAAGCTTTTTAGGGTTATTATCTTAGGCTGAAAATAGTAAATCAACCAGAAAAAAGACCATGAACTTAATTAAAGTGTCGGGATTATCGGCTTCAATCGTACTATCGTTATCCATCTTTCAGCAGCCGACTCATGCTCAAAAAGCAAGTACCTTTGCTACCAGTTGCACGGACATTTCAATCAATGGCGCTCAATTATCAGCAACTTGTAACAAAAAAAATGGTACCAGTCAGCGCACTTCCATTACCATTAAAGGCGTTCATAATCAAAATGGACAACTCGTGCAAGGTAATCTTAATGAACAAAGTACGTTCAACCGAACTTGCACAGGCATCAGCATAAAGGGAGACGAACTGTCTGCCAATTGCCGCGGTGGAAATCAGCCATCTTCTGTCACATTACTAGGAATTGATAATAACGATGGCAACCTAACCTATTAGTTAGTGTAGTTGGGCGATCGCTTACTCAGTCTGGTTGTATAGCCGATCGAGGAACGCCCCAAAACTTCCTCCCTCACAGCAGTAATCTATAACCAAAAAGTGCGATCGCCCCCACGCCCCAACCCCCCAACACAAACCACTCACCCCACTGCAATAAAAAAAGTTTAACCTCAAAGGAGCCTTTACTGATGACTCACTTCGGCATTCTCTGTCCGGGATTCAACAGCCACCTCAACACTATGATACCTTTGGGCTGCGAACTGCTTCGTCGCGGTCATCGAGTTACTGTATTTAACTTCCCTGATGCTAAAGCCACAACTCTAGCCAGTGGATTAGAATTCCAGTCATTAGCTGAAGATGAGTTTCCCCTAGGAACAAATGCAGAAACTTTGAGCCAACAGGGGAAGCTCAGCGGACTGGCTGCCTTTCGATCTTCTATTAAAACTTTTACCCAGATTTCGGCTGCTATTTTCAGAGAGGCTCCAAGCGCCATTAAAAAAGCAGGTGTAGAAGCTTTGCTTGTAGACCAAGTTTCGCTCGAAGGAGGAACGATCGCGGATTTTCTCAACCTTCCTTTTATAACAGTTTGCAGTGCCTTAGCCGTCAACCGAGAACCCAACATTCCTCCCTTTTGTACCCTTTGGCCGTACACTCCAACTTGGGGAGCACGTTTACGCAATCAAATTAGCTATCAGTTACTCAGTTTGGTTGTTAAACCGCTTCGAGGACCGATAGCCGAGTATCGCCGAAAGTGGAAATTACCTGTCTACTCTCACCCGAATGACTTTTACTCTAAACTCGCTCAAATCAGCCAACAACCCGCAGAATTTGATTTTCCCAGGCAAGATTTACCTGCACACTTCCATTTCACTGGCCCTTATGACAACAGATCCACGCGCAAACCAGTCCCTTTTCCTTTTGATAAATTAACTGGCAAACCATTGATTTATGCTTCGATGGGAACTGTGCAAAATCGCTTGCTGGATGTTTTTCAAATAATCGCCTCTGCTTGTGAAGGATTAGACGCTCAATTGGTAATATCTCTCGGAGGTGGTGCGACTCCCGAATCTTTGCCGCCCTTGCTGGGAAATCCGATCGTTGTTGGCTATGCACCACAATTAGAATTGCTGCAAAAAGCCACTCTCACGATTACTCATGCCGGGATGAATACGACTTTGGAATCTTTGAGCAATGGAGTCCCAATGGTGGCAATTCCTGTGGCGAATGATCAGCCGGGAGTGGCAGCGCGGATTGCTTATACGGGTGTTGGCGAAGTGGTTCCTTTGAAGGAATTGAGCGTTTCTAAAGTCCGATCGGCAATTGTGAAAGTCCTAACCCAAGATTCGTATAAACAAAGGGCGATCGAGATGCAAGAGGCGATCGGGCGATCGGGCGGAACTAAGCGCGCCGCTGATATTATCGAACAAGCTGTATTGACTGGGAAGCCTGTCTTGGCTTCTAAAATCTAAAATCTCAGATGTGGAGTCAAATCTAAAATCTAAAATCTAAAATCTAAAATCTAAAATCTAAAATCTAAAATCGACTGATGGCTCACGCCCCTCTGGTGTGAGGAGCAAATTTATGCTATGTTCGACTGCAAAGTTGACTGCAGGCTGAATATGCTCACTTTTCCTGGCGTTGAAGTCACAGAGCTTATCTACGAAAGCGCAAACTCGCTGGTTTACCGAGGATTCCGACAACCCGACAGTCTCCCCGTCATCCTCAAAGTCCTCAAAGAAAATTATCCCACACCCCAAGAACTCGCCCGCTATCGCACAGAGTATAAAATTACACAATCTCTGAATCTGAGTGGCTGTATAAAAGCCTATGATTTGCAGCCATATCAAAACACGCTGGTAATGTTTGTTGAGGATTTTGGCGGCGAATCCTTGAAAATTTGGATGCAGCAGCAAAAATTTAGTATTGCAGAATTCTTGCGAATTGCGATCGCCACAACAGAAAGTTTACAACAAATTCACAGCGCCCACATCATTCACAAAGACATTAACCCTTCAAATATTGTCTTCAATCCAGCCAGCGGCGAACTCAAAATTATCGATTTTGGCATTTCCACGCAGTTAACGCGCGAGAATTACACCATCAAAAATCCCAACATTTTAGAGGGAACTCTTGCTTATATGTCGCCGGAACAAACCGGCAGAATGAACCGCAGTTTAGATTACCGCACGGATTTTTATTCCCTGGGGGCTACCTTTTACGAACTGCTGACAAACAAATTGCCTTTTGACACCAATGATGTGCTGGAATTGGTACACAGTCATCTCGCTAAACAGCCCTTATCTCCATCTCAGGTGAATCCCGAAATTCCGCAAATTGTTTCCGATATTGTGATGAAGTTGATGGGGAAAAATTCTGAGGAGCGGTATCAAAGTGCGATCGGAATTAAACTCGATTTAGAAGAATGTTTAAATCAACTGCACACTCATAACAATATATCAGTTTTTACCCTAGGATGTCAAGATATTTATGACCGTTTTCAAATCCCGCAAAAACTTTACGGCAGAGAGCGAGAAATTGATAGTTTACTAACAGCTTTTGAAACAGTCAGCAGTCACAGGCAAGATGCCTGTGCCACCAGCAGTCACAGGCAAGATGCCTGTGCCACCAGCAGTCACAGGCAAGATGCCTGTGCCACCAGCAGTCACAGGCAAGATGCCTGTGCCACAAGTGGACATGGGGAAGATGCCTGTGCCACCAGCAGTCACAGGCAAGATGCCTGTGCCACCAGCAGTCACAGGCAAGATGCCTGTGCCACAAGCTCAATGATGCTGATTTCGGGATATTCTGGTATCGGCAAATCAGCTTTGGTGCAAGAATTATACAAACCGATTACTCAACATCGCGGTTATTTTATCTCCGGCAAATTTGACCAATATCAGCGCAATATTCCCTACAGCGCCATTGTCAATTCTTTTCAGGATTTAGCCAAACAACTGTTAGCAGAAAGCGAAGCCAATCTCACAGAATGGCGGAAAAAATTATTAGCCGCATTGGGAATCAACGGTCAAGTTATTATTGACGTGATTCCCGAAATTGAATTAATTATCGGCAAGCAACCCGCCCCGCCAGAATTGGGTGCTGGTGAAGCGGAAAATCGCTTTAATTTTGTGTTTCAAAACTTCATTAAAGTTTTTACTAAACCAGAACATCCTCTGACAATATTTATCGATGATTTGCAGTGGGCTGACGGGGCATCTCTGAAACTGATGCAACTGCTGATGAATGCTTCGCCAGCGGGACTGTTTTTAATTGGGGCTTATCGGGATAACGAAGTTTCTGCTGCTCATCCGTTAATGCTAACAATTGAAGAGATTGTCAAAAATGGGGCAAAAGTCGATCGCATTTTCCTGTCACCTTTGGATTTATCCTCTGTGACTCAACTGATTTCCGATGCCCTGAATTGCCCGGAAGCAAGAGTCAACTCCCTTGCCGAGTTAGTCTTTTTCAAAACGGGCGGAAATCCTTTCTTTATGAATGAATTTCTCAAATCGCTTTATACAGAAGGGCTGTTACAATTTGACTTTACCCCCAGGGCTGTTTCGGGGCAACCACGGGGGGATTGCCCCTACGAAAAACCAGGGTTTTGTAGGGGCGGTGCCCCCGTGCCCGCCCAGCCCATAGACGATGGGGTAGGGGTTTCAGATATCGGGGCTCTTCAGGAGGGATTGCCCCTACAAGAGAATGAAACAGCCCAGCCTCACCAAGGGGGGACACAGGGGAGTTGGCAGTGGGATTTAGAAGAAATTCAAGCGAGAAATTTCACTGATAATGTTGTCGAATTGATGGCTGGCAAAATTCAACAACTGTCAGAGAAAACGCAGGAAACGTTAAAGATAGCAGCCTGCATTGGCAATCTATTCGACCTGAAAACCCTCGCCTCACTTTGCGAAAAATCTGTGGGACAAACGGCGGATGATTTGTACGCAGCACTTGCTGAGAATTTAGTCGTGTTGCTGGGGAATATGGGAGATGTGGAATTAGAAATTGCAGGCAAATTACCCAGTACCCAATCCGTAGAATACAAGTTTGTTCATGACAGAATTCAGCAAGCCGCTTATTCCCTGATTTCCGAAGAAGATAAGCCGGCGGTTCACCATCAAATAGGAAAACTGCTGCTGCAAAATACCCTCGCAGATGACAGGCAAGATGCCTGTCCCACAGAAGAACAAATTTTTGACATTGTTAATCAACTCAATTTCGGCTGCCAGCTAATTTCCCATCAAACAGAAAGAGATGAACTGGCTCAGTTAAATCTGATGGCTGGCAAAAAAGCCAAGGCATCGGCAGCTTATCAGGCAGCTTTTAACTATCTGCAAACGGGGATAAATTTGCTTGCCGAAAACGCTTGGGTGGTGCAATACAAGCTAAGTTTACAACTGCATCAAGAAGCCGCAGAGCTAGCTTACATATTGGGCGATTTTGAGCAGATGGAAAGTTTAGGGAACCTCGTGCTAACAAATGCTAAAACAGTGTTCGATCGCGTCAAAGTTATCGAGGTAAAAATGGGTACTCATGCTGCCCAAAATCAACTAGATATGGCACTTAATATGGGGCTAAAAATTCTGAGGCAGTTGGGAGTCAAACTGCCCGCAAAGCCTAACAATCTAGATAGCATAATCGGATTGCTGGAAGTTAAGTTAACCCTAGCTGGGAAACGCATTGAGGATTTAGCCAATTTACCTCAAGGAAGCGATCCTGCTAAACAAGCCGCACTGCGTATCTTGTCATTTATGGCTACTGTCGCCTATGGCGTTGCCCCTCAACTGATGCCTTTAATTGTGTTTAAGCAGGTGATTTTATCTGTAAAGTATGGCAACTATCCTGAGTCTCTCCATGCTTATGCAGTTTATGGATTAATTTTGTGCGGAGTGGTGGGAGATATTGAAGGTGGTTATAAATTTGGTCAGCTAGCATTGAGGATGTTGGAGCAATTTGGCAAGCCAGAATTAAAAACTAAAGTCCTTATTCCATTTAATGACTTCATCCGTCATTGGAAAGCACCAGCTAAAGAAAGTTTGCCATCTTTGTTAGAAGCTTACAAAAGCGGATTGGAAACAGGACAAGTTGAAGAACGTGCTTGTGCGTCTCAAACTTACTGCGGTTATTCGTACCTCTTCGGCGCTGAATTGTCAGGGCTGGAACGCGATATTGCTACTTATCGCGAGGGGATAGAAAAGTTAAAATTTGATCCAATTATTTGGCAGATTAGACCCTTAGATCAGTCGGTTTTTAATTTATTAGGTAAGTCGGAAAATCCCTGCTATTTAATTGGGGATGCCTATGATGAGCGGACTGCGCTATCACTGTTAACTGAAGCTAACGATCGCACTTCGATTTTTGCCCTGCATTTTTATAAAATGATTCTCTGTTATTTATTCGGGCAATATGCTGAAGCGGTATCAAATGCAGCTTCCACAATGCAGTATGTAGATAGTGCCGCTGGAACTCTGCAAGTATCCTACTGCTATTTTTATGAATCGCTGGCTCAACTTTCGTTTTATTCTAATGCTTCTTTTGACCAGCAAAAGCACGGTTTAAAAAAAGTCAGGGCTAATCAGAAAAAAATGAAAAAATGGGCGCATCACGCTCCGATGAATCACTTGCACAAATTTAATTTAGTTGAGGCAGAAAGATATCGGGTTATTGGTAAAGATGCACGGGCGATCGACTATTACGATCGCGCAATTTCCCTCGCCAAAGAAAACGAGTACATCCACGAAGCCGCCCTCGCTTACGAACTCGCCGCTAAGTTCTATTTATCTAGGGGTAAAGAATTAACAGCCAAAGCTTATATGCAGGAAGCTCGTTACTGCTACCAGCTATGGGGTGCAGCGGCTAAAGTCAAAGATTTAGAAACTCGATATCCGCAGTTATTTACGATCGATAAACCGATAAATAAAGAAATTTCAACCACTACATCAACTACGGGCAGCCGTTCTAGTTCTTCCTTGGATATCGCTACAGTCATGAAAGCTTCCGAGGCAATTGCTGGGGAAATTGTACAGGATAAATTACTCTCCAGATTGATGAAAATTTTGATTGAAAATGTCGGCGCTCAAAAAGGATATTTGATTATAGAAACCCAGGGAAAATTGCTGATTGAAGCTGAAGGTGTAATGAATGATGAACAGATAACAGTGTTGCAATCTGAACCAGTTGAAAATTGCCCGGAACTTTCCGAAGCTATTATCAATTATGTCGCTCGAACCCAAGAAAATTTAGTGCTAAATGATGCCACCCGTGAAGGAAAGTTTACGAATGACCCTTACATCAAAGCACGTCAGCCCAAGTCTATTTTGTGTGCTGCTTTGATGAATCAAGGTCAACTGGCTGCTATTGTTTATCTCGAAAATAACCTTACCGCACAAGCTTTTACGCCCGATCGCCTGGAAGTTTTGCAATTGTTATCGGGACAAGCGGCGATCGCACTTACTAACGCTAAACTCTACACAGAAGTAAAAGAACGCGAAAATCGGCTTACTCAATTTATCAATGCTATGCCGATCGGGGTAGCCGTGCATGACACCACCGGACAAATTACCTACGCAAATCAGACAGCACATCAACTAAGTGGCATTCCCACAATAGCCGAAGCAAATACTGAGAAATTAGCAGAAGCTTATCAACTTTATCTCGCGGGAACTAACGAGTTATATCCCACCGCACAAATACCAATCGTGCGTTCTTTGGGGGGTGAAACTGTCAAAGTAGATGATATCGAGTTCCACCTACCTGATAAGATTGTTTCCTTGGAAGTTTCCAGCACACCAATTGTGGATGAAACGGGTAAAATTAATTATGCGATCGCCACATTTCAAGACATCACCGATCGCAAACAAGCAGAAAAAGTTTTAGCCGACTACAACCGCACTTTAGAACAGCAAGTGAGCGATCGCACTCTCGAACTCCAGCGGGAAATTATCGAGCGACAACGAGCTGAAGAAGCAGCACAAGAAGCCAACCGAGCAAAAAGTACATTCCTCGCAAATATGAGCCACGAATTGCGGACTCCCCTCAATGCAATTCTCGGATTTTCCCAATTAATAAATCGCGGTTCTAACTTATTGCAGGAACAGCAAGAACACCTGAGTATTATCACCCGCAGCGGAGAACATTTGCTCGAACTGATTAACCAAGTATTAGATTTGTCCAAAATAGAAGCGGGACGCACGACTCTCAACCAGACCAATTTTGACCTCCACCGCCTGCTGGACGACATCAAAAATATGTTCCAAATTCCGGCACAAAATAAGGGATTGCAGTTATTAGTAGAGCGGAGGCAAGACGTTCCCCAATATGTGCGAACTGATGAAATAAAATTGCGCCAAATCTTGATTAACCTGCTTTCTAACGCGATTAAATTCACCTCCGAAGGCGGCATTCATGTAAAAGTTAAAAATCAGGATTTTGCTCAGAAAATCAGCTTTGAGATTGAAGACACAGGAGATGGAATTGATGTTATTGAATTAGACAAGATATTTGAAGCTTTTGTTCAAACCAAAACCGGGGAAGAATCGCAACAAGGAACAGGATTAGGTTTAACGATCGCACGTTCTTTTGTACACTTAATGGGCGGTGAAATGACAGTCAGTTCTCGTCCTGGAGGCGGTACTATTTTCAAATTTGACATTAAAGTTAATTCAGTTGAAAAAGCCGATCGCCAACGGGAACAGCCAACCAGACGAGTTATGGCGATCGCGCCCAATCAACCCCGCTATCGGATTATCGTTGCAGACGACGCTTTTGACAACCGCCAACTGCTAGTTAAACTGCTTTCCGCGATCGGTTTTGAAGTTTACGAAGCCAAAAATGGGAGAGAAGCAATAGAAAAGTGGGAGCAATATTCGCCGCACTTAATCTTTATGGATATGCGGATGCCGGTGATGGATGGGTATGAAGCCACCAAACAAATTAAAGAGGGCAACCACAGGGGGATTGCCCCTACGGAAAACGATGATTTTGTAGGGGTAGTGCCCCCGTGCCTACCCCAGACAGCAATTGTTGCCATAACAGCAAGTAGTTTTGAGGAAGAGAAAGCTGTTGTCCTTTCTACCGGCTGCGATGATTTTATTCGCAAACCATTTAGAGAAGCAAACATATTTGATATTCTGCACAAACATATCGGAGTGCAATTCGTTTTTGAAGAACTAAATGCTGCGCCCAGCTTCACAGAAAATGAAGTAAATGTATTGACAAAAAGCGCTTTTTCTGAATTGCCTCCTGAGTTACTAGCCAATCTTCAGCAAGCCATTAGCAATCTCGATTTGGAACAGATGCACACAGTCATCAGTCAAATTCGCGAAATCAATCAGCCCTTAGCGAGGGCGATCGCAGCTTGCATTAAAAATTTTCAGTACGAACAGTTGCTAAATTTAATACACACATTAAGGGATGAGACATGAAGAAAAACCTCCGTTTTACCCGCGAAGAAAGTATTTTAGTTATTGATGATTGTCCTGAGAACTTAAAACTTTTAAGCAGCATACTATCTGTCGCTGGGTATAAAGTTCACCTAGCTCCCAGTGGGAAATTAGCTCTTAACTTTATCAATGCCAATTTACCCGACTTAATTTTACTGGATATTATGATGCCTCACATGGATGGCTACGAAGTCTGCGAGCAGCTCAAAGCTACTCCAAAAACTCAAGATATCCCAATAATTTTTATCAGCGCTTTGCAAGAAGTTTTAGATAAGGTAAAAGCATTTTCTCTGGGCGGAATAGACTATATTACCAAACCTTTTCAACAACAAGAAGTTTTAGTGCGCGTCGAAAATCAATTGCGTCTGAGAAGGATGTCTAAACAACTCCTAGACCAAAATATTCTCGAAGAGCGCAACCGGATGGCGCGGGAAATTCACGACACTTTAGCGCAAACTTTTACAGGCATCATCATACATTTGGGAGCCGCCGAACGGGTAATAGCAGCCAATCCAGAACAAGCACAAGCATACATGAAAACAGTCTGCGAATTGGCTCGCTCTGGACTTGCCGAAGCGCGGCGATCCGTAGAATCTTTACGCCCGCAACTGTTAGAAGAGGGCGATTTGTATAGCGCTCTCAACCAAATCGCTAAACAACTGTCATCAGATACTGATACGTACACTATTTTTGAAGTGGTTGGCACGGCATATTCCCTACCATTAGAGGTAGAAAATAATCTGTTGCGTATCGGGCAGGAAGCATTAACAAATGCTTTCAAATATGCCAAAGCTACGGCGATAAAAATTGAGTTAGTATACGAAATATCCAAGTTTCTTTTGCGGGTGCAAGACAACGGACAGGGATTTGATACAGAAAGTATCTGTTTTAGGAATGGCTTTGGTTTATTGGGAATGAGAGAACGCGCCGATCGCATTAACGCGCAGCTAACAGTAAACAGCCGCCCCGGAAACGGAACAGAAGTTATAGTTTCAGTTAATCGCCAGTAAAGGTGCACATTTCGCACCATACATAGTAAGTTTGTAGTGAGAAATTCAGTTTTTTTAATAAGATTAACAGGGTAAACATGATTAACCAATCAAATATTATTCGCGTTTTAATTGCCGACGATCATTATATTGTGCGGCAAGGTTTAGTGGCGCTGCTGAATCAGGAATCAGATGTTAAAGTTGTGGCGCAAGCAAGCAACGGGCAGGAAGCATTAACAATGTTCCGCGAATATCAGCCCGATGTCACCCTTATGGATATGCGGATGCCCCAAATGGATGGAGTCGCCGCCATTGCTGCGATTTGTGCGGAGTTTTCCAGCGCCCGGATTGTGGTGCTGACGACTTATGACGGCGATGAAAACATCTATCGCGGATTGCAAGCTGGCGCTAAGGGCTATCTGCTTAAGGATGCGGAACCAGAGGAACTTTTAGCAGCAATTCGGACTGTTTTTGAGGGTAAAAAGTACATTCCGCTGGCAGTGGGTGTTAAGTTAGCCGATCGCCTGAGTGGGCCTGAATTGAGCGATCGCGAATTAGAAGTCATCCGCCTCATAGTCGCTGGTAAAAGCAACAGCCAGATTAGTGAAGTTTTGCACATCAGCGAAAGCACCGTCAAGTTTCACATCAACAATATTTTGAGCAAAATGGGAGTTAGCGATCGCACGCAGGCCGCGATTTCCGCCTTAAAACGGGGGATTGTCAGCCTGTAGTTTAATGAGCAGTATTTTTTTTACTGACAAATATAGGAATCCTAAATCATTTGTGAATTTCTTACTCCCTCCCCTTGATAAGGGGAGGGTTGGGGTGGGGTAAACATTTTACGACTCCTGCAAGGATTGCTATATGACTATTATGACGGCAAATAATGATAAGACCTTAAGTTTTACGCCAAAACTTTTTAGTAAGGCTAAGCTGGAACTCCTAGGATAAATTAGCCCTGCTAAAAAAAAATGCTTTATTCATTTTTGTCCAAATCTCAAGTCAAAATCCGCTTTTTAAAACAGTTTGTAGCCGCTGTTTCGGCGTCTTTAGCACTTAGTGCAACAACCAGTTTGAAACCCTCGCCGGTATTAGCAGCTAGCAATATCCCCCTCGCAAATGGAACCTCGATTCAGTTAGTCGCAAAACCTGATTCTAGCCTGCAGTTAGGGCAGTTGCGTACCACTGTTCCCGTGCAGACAATGCAGCTCGATCCGGGCGGATTTATCCCGATCGCGATCGGCGGTATGATAATTATTCTAGTGCTGCCATTATTTTTTGGCGGATTGGTAGTAATTGGCGATCGCGAAGTTGGCATTGTCAGTAAAAAGTTTAGCTTCGGCGGCAAGTCTTTACCGCCCGGAGATTTAATTGCCTTAAACGGAGAAGCGGGATATCAAGCTGATACTTTGCCCCCCGGTTGGCACTGGGGTTATTGGCCTTTGCAGTACAACGTTCGCAAAGAGTCTCTAACTGTAGTTCCCCAAGGTGAAATTGCCCTGATTATCGCAGCAGGTGGTAAGTCAATTCCACCGCAGCGCATCCTCGGCAAAATCACAGAATGTGACAATTTTCAAGATGCTCGCCAATTCCTCAAAGGCGGCGGCGAAAAAGGTAGACAACTCGGCATTTTGACTGGCGGTAGCTATCGAATTAATACAGCATTATTTACAGTAATTACAGCGGCAAATGCTGCCAAACACGGGATGACAGCCGAACAATTAAAGCTGTACAGAATTGCCCCTGATAAAGTGGGAATTGTCACAACTTTTGACGGCGTTCCGATTCAAGATGGCGAAATTGCTGGCCCAATTATTCCGAATCACGACAACTTCCAAAACGCGCAAAAATTTATCACCGCCGGCGGGCGGCGCGGTTTGCAGGAACAGGTTTTGCTTTCCGGTTCGTGGAACTTAAATCCTTGGTTTGTCGGGGTTGACCAAGTGGCGATGACCGAAATCCCGATCGGCTATGTCGGCGCGGTTATTTCCTATGTCGGCCAAACCTCGGAAGATGTGAGCGGCGCTGCTTTCACTCACGGAAATTTAGTAAATGTCGGCAATAAAGGGGTTTGGGTAACTCCCCTTTATCCGGGGAAACATCCGCTGAATACTCGCATTTTGAAAGTAGAGTTAGTGCCGACTACTAATATAGTATTGAACTGGTCAGGAAAAACAGAAAGGCACAGTTACGATTCTCAACTTTCGTCTTTAACCGTGCGTTCTCAAGACGGTTTTGCCTTTGATTTAGAAGTAGCTCAGATTATTCACGTTGGAGCCTTGGATGCTCCCAAAGTGATTTCTCGCGTCGGTTCGATGCAGAATTTAGTAGACCACGTTTTGCAGCCGACAATTGGGAATTATTTCCGCAATTCGGCTCAAGCTTATTCTGTATTAGATTTTCTCTCGGCAAGAAGCGGCAGGCAAGCGGAAGCCGCCGAGTATATCAAAGCAGCTTTGCGTACCTACGACGTGCAAGCAATTGATACTTTGATCGGGGATATTTTGCCACCTGCAGAGTTGATGCAAACTCAAACAGATCGCAAAATTGCTGAGGAACAGTGCAAGACTTATGAGGTGCAGCAATTAGCACAAACTCAGCGGCAACAATTGGTGCGGGAAACGGCACTGGCTGAGATTCAACAAGAGATGGTGAAATCGGAACAAGGCGTGAAGATTTCTGAGTTGAAAGCGAATTCTCAGGTGAAACAAGCTCAAGGCGAAGCTGAGTCGATTCGGGTGAAGGGAAATGCTCAAGCTGAAGCTTATCGCGCGGGTGTTGTAGCTTTGGGAGGTTCGGGTTATACGGCTTTGCAGTTAATGCAAATTATAGGCGATCGCAACGTGCGAGTTGTGCCGGATGTTGCGGTAACAGGCAACGGTAGCGGTGGCGGTTTGGTTGATGGTTTGCTGGGAATGATGATGTGGAATCAAACGAGCAAAAATGGAGAAAATGGCGGGGAGTTACCGTTAGTTAACCTACAGAAATCGGAACCTGCGGCCAAGTTATCAGTAGCCCAGGTGAATTCTGTTAAGCCGTCGGCATCTCGCGCTAATTCCCCTGTTGCCAATTCTGAGGCTGATATTGCTCCGCTGTTTGATGAATTGCCGTTTGACGATCGATCTTTTAGTTAGGCTGTGCAGTTTGTAGTCACAAACCAGAATACTCACAACCCCGACTTCTTGGAGAAGTCGGGATTCTAATTATCTCGATCGATAATATCTTTACTCTTCACTCCAAGCACTGATAAACTCTATTTGATTTTGCATTTCTGCCGCTGATTTGGCAGAAATTAGACTCAAAAGGCGACGCATTTGTTCTCCCACTGAATAATTTTGCTGTCCTAAAATAATTCCTGCATGAGAATCTCCTCTTTCTAGCCAATTGGTATGGATTCTATAAAAATCCCTAATGTTGAAACTATAAATTACCCTTTGATTAGTAAAAGCCCAAGTTAATTGCTCTTCATCGCTGCGAGATAACATCCCTGTTTCGGCAACTGTAATAACATCTACACCACGACTTTGTAAAGCTTGCAATAGTTTTTTACTTCGTGAATCTTCATCTAAGTAAAGACGAATTTGGCTCATGCTTTCTCCGGCATTTTTAGCCGATTTAATGCTGCCAAACGTTCATATTCTGCTTGTTCAGCCGCTAAATCTGCTTCTATTTCTGCTCGATTTGCGTGATAATAAGTCAGTGCAGCATAAACCTGTGCTAAGGTGAGATGATCCAGATCCGCTGCTATTTCCTCAGCACTATTACCTTGTTTGTATAAGACTACGATTCGCTGCACCGATGTGGCAGTACCTGCAATAATAGGGATGCCACCGCGAAGGTGCGGATCGCGGATAATTAAAGTGCCAATATCAGTTAAAGTTGGCATAGGTGAATATGGGGTTAAAAATTAGAACTTAATTATAGCATAATTTTATTAAATTTTTGAGCTATAATCAAATCAACCTGTCCTAAGTGTTCCACAAGATAAGAAGCAAGAGGATTTGCTATGTTAACTACTGTTCGAGAAGTTTACGATCGCGTTCTGTCTACCCTTTCACCAAAGGATAGACTGCGCTTGGCAACTCTTATTCTCAACGATTTGGTGCAGCAAAATCAGTCGGTTGTCGATGAAAGCGAGACTTGGACTGAGGAAGATAAACTCGATGTGACGGCATTTTCTTTGCAGTACGCGGCAACCATTTTTTCTGAAAATGAGGAGATGTAATAGTGTCTTTTAATCCTGGTGATGTGGTGACAGTAGATTTTCCTGGTGTCACTGGCATTAAACGTCGTCCGGCTGTAATTCTATCATCAGTTACCTATAACACAACCCGCTCTGATGTCATAGCTGGACTCCTTACTACACAGACCACTGCTTTAGGTTTAACTGATTATATACTCCAAGATTGGGCCGCAGCAGGTTTACGAGTCGCTTCAGTTTTTCGCAGTTTTATTGTCACTCTACCCCCATCTTCCAACTTAGTTCTAATTGGTCATCTGTCGGAACGTGACTGGAAGGAGGTTCGTGCTTGCTTGAAAGTCGCTCTTGCGGATTTGGGATGATATAGTTGTTACTGTTGGACTAATAGTCTCGAATTTAGAGTTGATTAGGACTTACACACTGACCAAAGAAACCGGGTTTTTACCGAATCTGCTGACTACAACCAAATATTTCGTAAAAAACCCGGTTTCTGAACCCCAAACAGTCTGTGTTTGCCAATTGCTATGACCCGAATTTCGCGAGTCTAGTGCTTGAAGAGTGATATCAAGGTGTAACACATATTGAAATGACTAAAAGCAGATAATTTCGTAAACAAAGGTTCGAGAAAAAAGACTTGACAAAGGGCTGAAATCGCTATAGATTACAGCTTACAGCTCTCGATGCGAGAGAACAGACCCACCCAAACCCCGCCCCCCCCCAACCACCATACCACCCCGCGTGCGCCAAAGCCCAAGGGAGGTGGCCTGCTTGTGCTGCAATCTTAAAGGTTAGGTTACTGTAGTCCAACCACTGTCCTCCTTTTCTCCAACCGACACGATCGCCTAGCTTGCATTCAGTGTCATAATCAACTTTACCGCCTACTTCCAACCAGATTTTTTTCTGGACGCTAAAGCCAAAGCGACCCTGACTGTATTTTACCCACAATTGGTCTATCGTCCGCAAATCATCGCAAGGAAAATTCTCGATAGATTCCTTTGTGAACCAACCTTCCTTCTCCTGTCTAGCAGCTTTTAGCATCACCTTGAGTGTTTCCTCATCCGCTTCTTTCCACTTCCCGGCCGCCAATAAATCCCGCAGACGAGTATAGTCAACACCCTGCGCTGATTTAAGCTGTACCGAAACACCGACAACCGTTGACGGAATCGGTTCCCGTAAATAACCCAACCAATCTTTCATCGACTGCGGCCGTTTTTGCGGATCGGATGCCATCCCTTTTTCTATTGCTAAACTCACCCAATCTTTCACCCCAAAATTTTTCGCAGGTGGCAATGCTTCATTCCTAAAATGCCGATTGAGGGAAGCTGTTGGCACTTTTCCCGTTACCGCATAATATAAAGATGCAGCTAAAGCGTAAATATCAACCGTTGGTTTACCACTACCTTCAATATGCTGTTCCCAAGGAGCAAAAGCAGGGTTATGAGGATGTCTGCTACTAATAATAGTTGGCATTAATTCATTCGCAAGACCAAAATCAATTAACACTGCTTGCCCGTTGGGACGCAACATAATATTACCCGGATGGGCATCTCGATGGACAATTCCGGCTTGGTGAACATCACTTAATGCTTCTCCAATTTGGCGGATAATTGCCACTGCTTCTGTATCAGGGAGTCGCCCCCGTTGCCGTACTGTATCAAATAAACTTTGACCGACGATTAAATCCATTACCAAACAGTGAAGGCCTTTTTCCTCAAACAAATCGCTAATGCGGACAATTCCAGGATGTGCGTTTTGGCAAAATTTTGCTAAGATTTGCCCTTCGCGGATAAATCTGCGAACAAAGTTGGCGTATTCCGGGTCATTTTGCAAACTCAGATTCGGTGTTTTGAGGACAACTTGATAGTTAAGTTGCAAGTGTGTGGCCTTGTAAGTCATGCCAAATCCCCCCATTCCCAGGATGGTGTCAATGCGGAAAGGGCGAGTTTTGAGGATTTGTCCGGGTGTCCACAGCATGGCAGGTTGTTTAAATTCTATTTAGTTGCTAATTATGATAAACTGTCTCGCCTTTAAAAAACAATGAAAAGGAAGCATTCTCAGGATTTACGCACTCCGATTCAAGAAACCGGGTTTTTAGAGAATCTCTCGGTGACAATGCGTGTTATCGTAAAAACCAGGTTTCTGGACTAAAGTCCTTACTACAAACAAAAATATGTTTTTCAATTCAAGCAGTTGTTTTAACTGGATGCAGCGGAAAGAAAACAGCCGGCGAGACGCAGAAAAACTCTGCAAGCTTTTGTATCTGTTCAGTTGTAAGTTGACGCTTTTCATGGAGGATATCTGAGACAATAGACTCGGTTTTAAAAATAGGAACTAGGTCTTTTTGTCTCAGACCCAATTCTTCGGTTAAAGCTTTTAACATTTCTATACCATAAATGTCAGGTATGGGTTCTAAAGTTTTCTCGTATTCATAAACGAGAGTTCCAAGTACGTTTAGATAGTCGCGTTCGTCGGGAGTCAGTTCGCCTTTATCCAACAAAGAGTCGATCGCTTCTTGAGTTGCCATTAACTCCTCCTCAGCACTTATGGGTCGCGGCGGAAATGTTTTGAGTAGTTCGATATAAGCGCTAGATTTTTTCATTTGACTATGCACTATTAAGAAAGTAATATTTTATCATTATAGTTGAAAGATGGCATTTTGAAAACCGCAGATTAACGCCGATTTACGCGGATAGAATTTAGTTATTTATCCCTCATAACTCTTGAGGCAATTGATCGCGGTTGAAAACTTTGTACCGATCGCAGTACAATCGATCGATATTGCATCTGAGGAATCTCCCCATGTCAGAACAGTTTTCCACTGAGATTAGCGATCGCATCTGCACTCACATGAACGAAGACCACGCTAGTGCTGTAGTGCTATATGCTCAAGCATTTGGCGGCAAACCGGAGGCGACAGAAGCTCAAATGCTCGCTATTGATGCCAACGGCATGGATTTAACCGCTAAAGTCAACGACGAAACAGTGCCCGTCAGAGTAAATTTCGATCGCACTTTAACCGATGCCGAAGATGCTCACCATACTCTGATTGAAATGGTGAAACAAGCTCGAAAAGCTGCTAAGTAGCCAACTGCTCACGATTCTGTTATAATTTTAACGTTCGCAGTACGGACTTTAGTCCGGCTAAATAGTTGTTAAGGACTAAAGTCCTTACTACTAACCTTTAGTTCGGTTAAATCCTTTTTAAGGACTAAAGTCCTAACTGCAAACAAAATATTTAATAAGGTTGAATATATATTTAAGATATCCAATAAAATGACAGAAAATTACCCAAACCCCAAAGAATTAGATGTCGTCAATGGCAGTAAAAATAACCATTTCGAGGCACTGGTAAAACGACTAGATTTGATGATTCGCGCCCGCTATTCGCTGCTGTACATTGTCGGCGCGGAGGAAGAACCAGTCGAAGCCGTAATTGCCCAAGTAGCGCTGCAAGTAACTCCCGCGCGCCGGGTGTTGTTCTGGGATCTTGTGCGGGGCTGGGAGGATAACGGTTCTGGGAAAGGTTCGGTAATGGCGGCGCTCGATCGCGTCAGCAAAACTGCTGTTGAAGAATATACCATATTTGTACTGCGGGATTTGCACCCTATTTTGAAATATCCCTACACCGAAAAAAATGCGGCGGTAGTGCGGGAATTGCGGAATTTAACGCGGGAATTGAAGCGTAGCAAAAAAACTATAGTTCTTACTTCTCACACCCTGGAATTGCCGGAGGAATTGAAAGAAGAAGTCACAGTAATTGATTTTCCTTTGCCCAACGTCCAAGAAATCGACAGTTTAATTTCCCACGTTGTAGAAAAACCGCAACAGTTGCAAGTTAGCGGTTTAGCAAGGGAACAATTGGTTAAAGCTTGTCAGGGTTTGAGTCGCGCTAGAATCGGGCGGGTTTTGGCTAAAGCTTTGGCCGCCAAACAGCAAATTAACGAGTCAGATATTGACGGAGTTTTGGAGGAAAAACAACAAGCAATTCGCCAAACGGGAATTTTGGAGTTTTTCAACTCCAGAGAATCCCTAAAAAGTGTGGGCGGGTTGGAGAATTTGAAACAGTGGGTAAAGATGCGGCAAGATGCTTTTACTGATGAAGCGCGTCGCTACGGTATACCGAATCCGAAAGGAGTTTTGTTAGTAGGAATTCAAGGAACGGGCAAATCTTTATCGGCGAAAACAATAGCCTCAGAATGGCGTTTGCCACTGTTGCGATTGGATACTGGAAGATTGTTTGGCGGCGTGGTCGGGGAAAGCGAAAGTCGCGTCAGGCAAATGATACAATTAGCAGAGGCGATCGCACCTTGCGTTTTGTGGATCGATGAAATAGATAAAGCCTTCGGCAACATTATCAGCGGCAGCGACGGCGATTCGGGAACTTCGCGCCGGGTATTCGGCAGTTTGATTACTTGGATGCAGGAAAAAACCAGTCCGGTGTTTATCGTCGCAACTGCAAATAACGTGCGGATTTTGCCGGCAGAGTTGCTGAGAAAGGGCAGGTTTGATGAAATTTTCTTTTTGAATTTGCCCTCAGAATCGGAACGGCAAGATATCTTTAAAGTGCATTTGCAGCGTTTGCGGCCAACTAGATTGCGCGAGTTTGATTTGGGAGTTTTGGCGAAACGCGCTGAGAATTTTAGCGGTGCAGAAATTGAACAAGTCGTAATAGATGGATTGTATCGAGCCTTTGGCACTTTTGTCAACGGACAGCGCCGGGATTTGATGACCGAGGATATTTTAAGGTCGATCGAGGATACAGTACCTTTAGCTGCGATCGCGCGATCGCAAATTGAAGATTTGAAGCGCTGGGCGGCGGAAGCGGGCGCGAGAACAGCATCTAACGATACTCATTTAATTGATGAATTGAAACGCTACAGCCAGCGGCGAAGAGATGCGATCGACAATTAACTTAATTTCTAGGGTGTCTCAGTTCATATCTAATTTATTCTCGGAAAATTTATAGCCACCGCCTTGGCGGTTACGACGATATCGATTGCTGAAACCCTTGCTCTGATTACCTCTGCCTCCTGCTTCCTGCCTCAAGCCTTCTGCCTTCTGCCTCCTGCTATACATCTGACGCACCTTCCTAATCCCATGGTGCGTCAGTTGATGCCTGATTAATTCTCCCAAATATCTCCCGTTATGACGCACCCTACTACTATAGCTATTACACCTGTGGCAAGATATCAATTTTAAGCATATTTAGCTATAATGACTGACCATAACAATAGTTTTAGTGCTAATAATTATGCCAGAATCTTTTTTGCTCGGTCGGCTGCTGCTGCAATTCACCAGCGAAGCCGCGGATATCATTACAGACTTATCCGCTGTTGCTTTAACTCCAGACGGCCATTTGTGGCTGGGTTCCGATGAAACGACTTCGATCGAGCGTTTGTCGCCTGTCGCCCCTCATATTTTTGGAGAACATCAAAAATTTGCGATCGCAGATTTTATAGATTTATCTGGAGAATCTGAAATCGATATTGAAGGAATTGATTTCAGCAACGATTATCTTTGGCTAGTCGGTTCTCACAGCACCAAACGCAAGAAAGCTAAAGGCAAAGACCCCGGTAAAGACATTGAAAGATTAGCAGAAATCGTCACAGAAGTCAACCGCTATTTACTGGCGCGCATTCCTATGAAAGACGGGATTTTGTGCGAGTCAATTCCCGATTCAGACAATCCCGAAATTCAGCAGACAGTGGGATGCCTGCAGCGGACAGAAACAGGCAATTTGCTGACAGACGCGCTCAAAGATGACACCCACCTCGGTCTATATTTATCTGTGCCGATTCCGAGTAAAGAAAATGGCTTTGATATTGAAGGGTTGGCGGTGCGCGGAAATCGGATTTTTCTTGGTTTGCGGGGGCCGGTGCTGCGGGGTTGGGCGATAATTTTAGAGATAGAAGTTGAAGAGGCAGAACCGGGAGTTTTAAGGCTTAAGGCTATTGGGGAAGGAGAAAAATTGTACAAGAAACATTTTGTTGATTTGAACGGTTTGGGGGTGCGAGAATTGTGCTGGAATGGAGAAGATTTGATGGTTTTAGCCGGGCCGACGATGACTTTATCTGGGGCGATGAGGGTTTTTCGGTTAAAGGGAATTTTAGGGCGATCGGGCGACAGTATTACGGGGCAAGATGGGGGAGATTTGGAGGTATTGTTTGACTTGCCTTTTAAGGTGGGTACGGACAATGCTGAGGGATTGAGCCTGTTTCCCTATTTGGGAGGCCAGAATTCGCTGTTAGTGGTTTACGATTCGCCGGATGCGGGAAGAATGGTGGAGGAAAATGCTATTTTGGCTGATATTTTTAAATTAGGTTCGTATAGCGATTCTCAAGGAATTGTGTAAGTGTTGTAGGGCCAAAACTCGCGCCCGGTTGCCCCGATCCTTGGGGGTAGGCATTCTTGGCACTACCCCTACATATTTGTACAACTGATTTAACAATACTTCGGACAGTTTTTTAACGGGCCTGTAAGCCTTGCAGAGAAAGCCCTGCCCTTTTTAACGCATTTTAGGAAACTTAGCGCTGGAGTTAAACCTTGAAATAATAGTCCACCATATAGCCAGTCTGGGTTTCGGACACTCGATTAGATATAAAACTGTCCGAAGTATTGATTTAAGATTGCTATAGTAAAGTTTCACACTCCTAAATTCCCGGTTTTGGCGGGCGAAAAAATATGATTAGCTATTAACAGAAATCGAACTGAGTCAGAAACCAATTTTTGTGTAGCTGCATACTTCTCAAACCAATAATTTTGGGTGATTCCGGGTTTTTCTGGGTAAGTCCTATTTAACAAAAAAAAAAGATGCGATCGAATTTAGGACAACTCCAGTCCCCAGAAAAATCCCTCAATCCCTCGCACCCGTGGCTTTTGTGTCAAAAAAATTGGCCGCCAAATCATAGTCTGCACTCCGCCTGCTAAGGGCTGTTGCCTCCTTATGGTAGATAACACTGACGTGGTAAACCTGTTATATTGGCAGTATGTAGGCAAGTTTCCTGACTACAGGTACTTGCACGTAAAGGAGTCAGAGTGTCTGCTTCGAGACTATACTTCGGCGAATAACTACCAAACCACACCTTAATGCAAGTTATGAACAGCCAAAAAGTCAGCGTCATCATTCCTGCATTCAATGCTGCCGACACTCTGGCCGAGACAATTGCCTCCGTACTCAATGGTACCCACAAGAATTTAGAAATTTTAATTGTTGATGACTGCTCTACTGACGCTACTGACAAAGTTGCTGCTAAGCTGGTAGAGCAAGATTCGAGAATTCAATACTTCAGAAATCCCGAAAATTACGGGGTTTCTAAGTCGAGAAATTTAATGATGTATCGCGCCACAGGCGAGTATGTAGCGTTTATCGACAGCGACGATACCTGGGAACCCAATAAGTTAGAAGTTTGCCTGAAAATGCTCGCAGACAATCCCGAAGTCAAAGCTGTCGCTCACGCTTTGCGGTATTTAGACAAGCGTGGCAACAAGTTGAGTTATATTCCCACCTATCCTACAACTAAAGCAGAAATGCAGGCGATTAAGGAGACAGGCGAAAGTCCTTGGGTTTTCCCGTCTTCTGTTGTAGTCGATCGCTCTATTCTACTCCAAGAAGGCGGGTTTCCAGAAGATTGGGAGGTAGGAGAAGATACAGAATTATTTACTAAACTTGCTCAAAAGTATGGCTTGCTAGCGGCGACAGAACCTTTGGGAAATTATCGAATTAGAGGGAATTCTCTCACAGATAAGCACTGGCTCAAAAAGCGCATAGCTTCTGATTGTGTCAAGGAAAACCAACTGCGGCGCTTGCGGGGAGAAAAAGAGTTATCACTCCACGAGTACGAAGAGTTATGTTTTAAGAATTTGCCGCTTTTGCAAAGGCTGAACAAATTTCGAGAAGTTTTGGCACTGCACTACATGAGAAAGCTGGGACAAAGTTGGTTAAATCGGGAGGTGTTGCCGACTATTGTTTACGGCATCGCTACCACAGTGCTCAATCCTCAAGCTACTGTCAACAAGTGGAAATGGATGAAGACTCACGAAAAGTTGAGTCATCAAACGGCAGAAGGTATTGGTCATTCGCCAGAATTAAACCCCCAGCGATCGTCTGAAATCGGGGGGCTGTCCTAAAGGATGTTATAGTTGTATAGCCGAATCGAAGCCGATCGCCCAGGGGCTGATTAATACGCGATATTGGGGTTTTGAGGGGTATTTGACTGTTAATATCCTGTCGGGTGAATTACCCGCGATACCAGCTACAGCGGCTTGCAGCCGTGCGATAGGACACGATATACAAATCTTTGAAAGCCGCGGATGTCAGCCTTGATTTATTCGGTTACTAGCTTCAACCCTATACAGCTTGCAAATAGCAGCGATCGCCAGCCGTGCTATTTACCCCCACAACAGTTAGAATAAATAATGTATAAGTAAAAAAGAAAGTTTTTGGAATTTAAAAATGGGTAGCAAACCCCTTTTTGATGCAGAAAATAAAAGCAAAAATTTATCCAACATTCTGCCTTTTACCTTCAGAGAACGATCGCCTTTTTATTTATTATTAGATTGAATTTATGGACTGGCAAGAAATTTCAGGCAATTGGGTATTAATTCCTTCAAGACCGATCGCGATCGTGCATTTTCTCGGCGGTGCATTTGTGGCGACAGCACCGCAAGTGACCTATCGCTGGCTGTTAGAGGCTTTGGGAAACCAAGGATATCTTGTAGTCGCAACGCCGTTTGTCAATACTTTGGATCATATTGCGATCGCCCGCGATGTCCTCAACAAATTTGAAAATGCCCTCGATCGGCTGCGCGCCACTAAATTGCTCAAATCTTCGTATCTCCCCATCTACGGCATGGGACACAGCATGGGATGCAAACTGCACTTGCTGATCGGTTCTGTGTTTGACATAGAAAGGGCAGGCAATATTCTGATTTCTTTCAACAATTATGCGGCATCCGAAGCAATCCCGATCGTCGAGCAAATTTCCCCCGTCTTTAACGTCGAGTTTACCCCTTCCCCGCAAGAGACTAATCGCCTCGTCCAAAATAGCTATCAAATCCGGCGCAATCTTTTAGTCAAATTTAACGGTGACAACATCGACCAAACCCTGCTGTTGACCAAACTGCTAAAAGCACGATTTCCCGACATGATTACCGTTCAGACTCTGGCGGGCAACCATCAAACGCCCTTGGGCCAAGATGTTAGCTGGCCTGTGGGTCAAATTTTTACGCCCTTCGACGCGATCGGGCAGTGGGTCAAACAAGAAGTGTATCGAGAATTAAATGAATTAAAACGGACAATTCTGCTGTGGCTTAATCCTCTGTCCCGCGTTTAAAAGCTTCTAAGGATCGCGAATTAAATAACTTACAATTTTAATTGTTATTGTGGGATGGGCGTCCCGCCCGTCATGAGTGGACGGTCTATAAGAGCCCATCCCACAAACTTGTGGAAGTTATTTAATTCTCATTCCTAAGCTGTTCGGCATTTAAAAGACGATAGTAGGGTGCCCAGCGTACAGAAGTGTTTCCCGCATAAGCGCGTAAGTGTTATAACTGACGCACCATACAAGCCTCGTTACTGGTTTAAATGCTCCACAGCTTAAAGCCTATTAACCAGAAAGTTCCATCAGCAGTTGCCAACAAAATATCAGCTTCATCGAT
The DNA here is from genome assembly GCF_036705565.1 of Microcoleus sp. AT8-B5. Classification (NCBI taxonomy): domain Bacteria; kingdom Bacillati; phylum Cyanobacteriota; class Cyanophyceae; order Oscillatoriales; family Microcoleaceae; genus Microcoleus; species Microcoleus sp. AT8-B5. The sequence continues at coordinate 7,243 of NZ_JAUBUY010000046.1, read as the reverse complement.
CGTCGATACAGGGCGAATAATTTTTGACGATCGACAAACAGTTCCGTCCATCAGCCATTCTCTCGTAACTAATACTGTCTGCGATGTCTTTGATTAATTTTAGACCCCGCCCGCCCGGAGAGTGAATATCGACTTTTTCCGAAATATCTTTGATTTTTGTCTCTAAATCAAACGGATCGCCCCAATCCCAAATTTTAATCTCTAAAGATTCAGCGAACACCGCCACCTGAATGTCAACAGGCAAATCCGCTGGTTTGCCCTTGTGGGCGTGACGCACCGCATTCGTAAAGCCCTCAGCCAAAGCCAACTGACACCTGATCCACACACTTGTAGGGATTCGCGAGTCGTACAATTGTGCAAACCACGACAAAACCCAGCTTAATCCATTCAGACCTGTATTGACTTGAAGATCCGCTTTTTTTAGCATCGGCAACTTTTCGGAACCCTTTAATTCAATCACGCTCACCACACAAGTTCTTCATCGGCCGGTGGGCAAAATACAACGAGACAAAATACAACCAGATAAAATACCACGAGACAAAGTATAACGGCGGCCAAATTGAATGGTTGTTTGAGGATACTAGCTTTGGTGGGCCGTCGATCGATGTTTAATCCACTAATCGGTTAGCCATTATACCATAAATAGCACTTCCATGTCAACCATCGCCTGTGGCAAATAAAAGTCTATAAAAATTTATATTCTGAGTATAAACTGAGTGAAGTTCGATCGCGCCAAATTTCTATCAAATTTTAACGTAAATTGAACTCACCGACCCGCCCTCAAAAGCAATTACCTCGAAAGCGATGTCAATCAACTATACTCAATCTCAGACAAGGGCGCTGACAGGATATATTTTAAATGACCCCCAGACCTTGAAAAACTTGTAGTACCTAAGTGCCCATGTTTCAAATTCTGGTTATTGACGATGATACGGCTGTTCAAGAACTGCTGAGAAGAACCCTGAAAAAACAGGGTTACGAAGTAACAGTAGCAAGCAATGGCGAAGACGGTGTAGCCCAGGCGCAAAAATTGCGTCCGGCCCTGATAATTTGCGATTGGATCATGCCGCGCTTGACCGGCATCGATGTCTGCCGTCGAGTCAAGGCAGATCCGGATCTGTCAACTACACAATTCTTTTTGTTGACTTCTTTGGGTTCGATCGCCGATCGAGTCAAAGGCCTCGACGCCGGTGCCGACGATTTTATCTCAAAGCCGATCGAACTCAACGAGTTACAGGCAAGAGTACGCGCGGGATTGAGGCTGCACCAACTCAGCCGAGATTTGAAAATAGCCAAGCAAAGTCTGGAAGCAGAGTTAGCCGAGGCCGCCGAGTACGTGCAATCGCTGTTGCCAGATCCGATGACGGAACCTTTCAGCATCGAAGCAAAATTCATTCCCTCCCGGCAGTTGGGGGGAGATTGCTTCGACTACAACTGGCTAGATGCCGATTATTTGGCGATTTACTTGCTAGACGTAGCCGGTCACGGTTTGCGGGCGGCGCTGCCTTCGGTGGCCGTGCTGAATTTGCTGCGATCGCGCACGCTCCCCAACATAGACTACTACAAACCCAGCGACGTGTTGCGCGCCCTGAACACCACCTTCCAGATGAGCTACCAAAATGACAAGTATTTCACCATCTGGTACGGCGTTTACAACCGCATTTCTCGCCAGCTAGTTTATGCCAGCGCCGGCCATCCACCGGCAGTGTTAATTTCCCAGTCCCCTGCGAGCACCGCTAAAATCCAGCGATTAAAAACCCCCGGAATGCCGGTCGGGATGTTCCCTGACGCCCCCTATGTCGATAATTGCTGCGATGTCGAGGATTTGAGCACTCTCTACATCTTTAGCGACGGGGTATACGAGATCCACCAACCTGACGGCAATATCTGGGGGCTTGACCCTTTCGTAGATTTGTTAGCAGCTTACAACGGTGCAAGTGCCGACCAGTTAGAGCTGGTTTTGAACTACATTCAAAAGTTGAACGCTAAAGCAGTTTTTGATGATGATTGGTCTTTACTCAAGGTAAACTTTGGCTAGCTGACTTCTTGCAGTGCATCTGTGACAAAATAGCAAGAAGACAGCAGCCCAAAGATTTAGTTAGTTGAGAGAATTTTGCTATTAAAAGCATCGCGGGTCTGAAATATCTCGAAAACTCGATCCATGCTGGTGAGTTCAAATAAAATGCGGATTTGCTCGTTGATAGAACAGACAACTAATTGACTCCCAGCGGCCCGGACTGTTTTAAGCGCCAAGACTAAAGCGCCTAAACCAGAACTATCCATAAATGTCACATCAGTGAAGTCTATCAATACCACATCGGCTCCCGCTTCCACGAGGTCGCTAATCTCTTGGCGGAATTGACTTGCCTTGGTGCCGTCTAAAATGCCAGAGGGCTGAATAATTTTAACTACAGGACTCATATTTTGCGGTGGGAATGTCAGAATTTCTAGCCAGACTAGGCTAGTATAGCTGCGAGATGGACTCCGAGCCAAATAAGAGAGGGGGAAAGCGCCAGAGCCTGAGAGCGGGAGAATAGTTTTGAGTGCAAAAGATGGTGCTCGTCGCGGATCTTAAGGCCGATCGCAGTCGCAGCGCTTCGCCGGGAGTGAATTTTGAGAGGGGGACAATCTTTGTTCTGCCGAATGCCTTCTGGTATGAATCAAACTGGGCTAACTTTGGCGCGGTAGAGCAGTTTTTCACCTTGTCTGTAGCCTGTGTAGCGGACTGTGACGGGTTCTCCGGGTTCGGCTGTTCCTTCCATTAGCTGGTGCTGTTGGGGGTTGTAGGGAATCTCGGCTCCGACTGGGGCGATCGACTCCACTCCCCAATGCTCTAATAACTGCTCGACTGGCCGCAGCAAGGGCAGTAGTTTCTGAGCCCGCAAGTTGTGATTTTCCTGAGCTTTGCTCGCAGCAGTCGGCCACTGCAACATCCAAGATTCTAAAATTTGCAGGCTAGATAGCTGGAATTCCTGCATCAAAGATTCTCGCTGCTGTTCGATCGAAGCTTGCAGGCGCTGATATTCTTGTTCTAGGGCTGTCGGTGGTGTCTTTTCTAAATCTACATAGTTTGGCGCCAAGGTTGCGAGCAGTTCGGTTAAGGAAATTTGCAAAGCTTGACTAATTTTGAGCAGGATGTCGGCTCGGGTTTGCAAAGCTAAGCCGCGACGCAGGCGACTTAGCTGGATCTCGGAAACTCCTGCTTTTTGGCTGAGTTCTCGATCGCTCGAAAGCCCCGCCTGTTCCATCAGGCGTTGCAGTTGAAGAGCATAATCTGGAATATTGGCAGTCACGAAAAACTCATCCAAATTAACTATTAGCCGGGAAGTCCCTCGGTATATTTAGAGGGGATTAATCTGAGCACTCGGCCCCGTACCCCGTTGGGAATTACTCCTTGGGATGAAAGGCTCGTCGGGTTTCGGTACCGAAACCGACAATTATTCTTTTATACCCCAAGATGCTCTGGAAATACTCTGATACTATATTAGCAAGTGGAGGTGGAACTACCTCACTATAAAAAGCCTTTGAAAAAAAGGAACAAGAAGCCTGCGGTCTAACTGTACTCAGTTGACCGTCAGGTTTGTTCACTAAATGGACATATTCTCGATCCTAAGCTGTCAGGAGCCTTAAGGAAATACATCTGTGGGGCGGGCCCAACAGCCCGCCCCACAAGAGTTTGGCGATTTATGAAGATGCAAGTTCAATTATTGAAAGTGTGCTATTTGACGGCAACTTTTGCAGCGGCAGCTGTTGCAGTTGTCGCAGAACCTTGCAAATGCGCTTCTAGGAACCACAAACGCTTGTCAATTGTCCGCGAAATTTCGGTGTACAAATCCGCTGTATCGGCATCGCCGAGTTCGTCTGCTTTGTCGATGGCGACTCGCAGGTGTTGGGCGTAGGGTGCGTAGCGATCGGCTAAAGCCGTCACATATTCTTTCCCGTCTAAAATGTCGAAAGGAAATTCTGGCAAAATCGAATCAGCAGCGGCTGTGCGGGCTGTTCCTACAGCCAAACCGCCCAAAGCTGTGACTCGTTCTGCAACCGTATCAACGTATTCTTCGAGTTCTGTTGCCATTTCGTCAAATAGCAAGTGCAACTGATAGAAGTCCATGCCTTTGACGTTCCAGTGAGCTTGCTTGACTTGAGTTTTTAAGTCCAGAGTCGTTGCTAGCGTTGCGTTGAGCAGCCCGACTACTTGAGAGCGGGTGGCGGCTGACATATCGATGCGGGTGGGGTAAAGATGTTGTTTGTGGTTGTTGGTAGTCATAGGTTTTTAGCTTGTTATTAGTGATTGTCGATCGAATATATTAGAAAGCTTTGGGCGATCGAATATTTGCCTGTCATGAATTTCTGTTGAGAGGCTCAGGCTAAGTGCATCTGCAACACGGTACGGGGAGCTCGGCGTACATTACAGCGGATAGTTTCTAAACCGAGACGCTGGCAAGCTTCGTACCGATGGCAACCGGAAAATCCGTAATACTGACCATCTACTTCTAGCACGTCGATGGGTTCGTTTAAACCTACCTCGCGGATGGATTCCATAAGGGCGGCGACTTTGGTTTGGTCGTTGACTCGCGGCAGGGGGCGGCGAATCTGGTTGAGGGGAATTTCTTCTATCCTCATGGCGGCTCTCTTTTTTGCTTATGGTTAAATCATACTCGTTATGACTTCGTTTTGTCAATAAACATAAAGACTTACGCAAAAACATGGTTTCAGCTCCGAATATGGGGGTTAGAAAATCCCAACTACTGCTATCTGGCCCGGAACTCCCAGACAAATAGCTATGAATGGGCAACACTGAGCACAGGCAGGATTTTTCATGCCTTTCGATAGATCGATCGACCTCAACGTTCTAGGTACAGTGGGAGAAAAGATAAATTGTGGCTTGAAATTATGGCATCCTCCCAACCCCTCAAAGGCATTGAATTGATCGACTGCGCCAAAGCTAACGCCCAACAAGGAATCGCCACAGCCGCGAAGCTCTGCGGCTACGGAAGCGACCTCAACACCTTCGAGCGGGAACTGAAAAAGGCTTGCCAAGACATCGGCGTCGAAGTCAAGGAGTTAAACGACTTGATTACGACTCAGCAGATGATGAAACAAGGAATGGGTATTGAAGTCGCTCCAGATACTCCCTCAGAACTCTAGGCTCAATCTCCACCGCAGCAGTTTGAGAGCTAAGATTGCCCTCACACCCGTATTTTGAGTCTGCTAGCTGAGGCAGGCTAGAATGTTTTGCATGGGAGCTTCCGACTTTTGGCAGGAGTCGTGTTTTCTCCCGCGAAGAGGGTGCTTTCTGGAGGGTGCACAGATTGTTAGGAGGACTGTCGTGTCAGATCAGCAAGACCGAATAATGCGTTTGTTTATAGAGGAGGCTAAGGAGCACCTCGATACTCTAGAAAATGGTTTAGTGGATTTGAAGTCCACGATGAAAGACCCCGAAAGCGTCCAAGAGATGTTTCGAGCTGCCCATTCGGTAAAAGGAGGGGCGGCTATGCTTGGCTTAGATAGTATTAAAACAACCGCTCACCGCTTGGAAGATTGTTTTAAGGTGCTCAAGGACGGGCCAGTTAAGCAGGTTGACCAAACGGCAGAATCCCTATTTTTAAAGGGAGTTGATACGCTTAAGGACTTGCTGGGGCGACTGGAGGGGCCTTTCGGCTTGAGGAATGAGGAGGGAGAAAAACTCGTGCAGCAGGTGATGCCTGTTTTTGCTCAACTCGAAACTCACCTCGATAAATTGGCGTCGGGTAAAGTGCAGGTGGTTGCTGCTGGGTCTGGTACGCCCGCCGCTCCAACAGCGGGCGCTGTGCCGCCAAATTTTGCTGTTGAAGTGATGACTTTACTCAAAGAAATGTTGCAGGTGTTCAAGCAGAAAGAATCGGCTGCTAGTCGCTCTGAGTTGACGGCTGTGTGCGTTCGCCTCTATAAGTTGGGAGGTAAAATAGAGACTTGGCAAAATTTAGTAAAAACAGCTAGAGCAGCGATCGTTAATCCCAAAAACTCTTATAAAGTCTTAGCTCCGTTGATTATCAAAGAACTCAAGGAAGCTGGCGATTTAGTACAAGTGGGGAAAGTTAAGACGATCGTTCCGAGTAAAAATTTGCTACTTTTGGCAGCAAGCCCAAAACCAGCCCCAGCAGCCCCAGCAGCCCCAGCAGCCCCAGCAGCCCCAGCAGCCCCAGCCTCCGCGTCGAAGCAAGTCGCACTTCCCGCCGAACCGAAGGCGGTAGTCAAGCTTTTGCTCAAAACTTTCAACAAAAAGCAACTTTCGGAAATCGCCAAGTTACTGGTTAACGCCATCAAATCCTCGAACTAGGATGTGTGGCAGTAGAAGATAGAGTTGAGCAGCAACTCGAAAAAATTCACTCATTCGAGATTTTTGCCCTCTACCTTCTACTGTTGGGCAACCCTGCGTTAGAATTAGTGAATATATCGGCGTGCAATATTGTACCAGAATTAAAAATCGAGCAGGCTTTATAAGGCGGTAGCTGTGAAACCAATTAGTTCATTAGAAGATGCTTTAAACCGCTGTCAGGCGATGGGAATGCGCTTGAGCCGCCAGCGTCGATTTATTCTAGAACTTTTGTGGGAGGCAAAAGAACACCTCTCTGCTCGCGAAATCTACGATCGCCTCAACAAACAAGCTCATTCGATCGGGCATACTTCTGTTTATCAAAATCTAGAAGCTTTGTCGAAAGCAGGGATTATTGAGTGCATAGAACGCTCGGAGGGACGCTTGTACGGCAATGTCAGCGATTCTCACTCTCATGTCAATTGTCTTGATACGGCTCAGATTCTCGACGTTCATGTGGAATTGCCGATCGACTTGATCGAGCAAATTCAAGAGCAAACGGGTGTCAAAATAGTAGACTACCGGATAGATTTCTACGGATACCGATCGGCCGAGTCCGCCACCCAAGCATCGAGTGTCAGCGATACGTCAAAGGCTTCGTAACGGATAAAGCAGCGGCTGTTGGAAGCAAAGCCGATATTTGTACTGAGCCGATCGGTGGTATAAAATGATTTAAGTATTTAGCTGGGTTCGATCGGGCTTTTTGCCGTCGCCAGCCGGAATTCGGCACAGTAGAAAAAAAATGAAAACAGAAAAATGAAACTCGATCGGCAAGTTTGGCGATCGGGAATAAAATTTACGACTAAGGATCGCGAATTAAATAACTTACAATTTTAATTGTTATTGTGGGATGGGCGTCCCGCCCGTCCAAAAAGGACGGGCGGGACG